>NZ_JAPVZO010000012.1:0-65170 GCF_041432445.1 Streptococcus sp. 27098_8_69
GAATAAAATCCGAGCAAACGCTTCTGCTATATCATGTGATTCCTGGAATTTTTGCTGTAATTTCTCTAACTTCTCGGCAGTAGTCTCTAGTTCTTTCAACTCAGTTTGCTTAGTTGATAAATTGAACAAAATCCGAGCATACCGCAAAGCTATATCATGTGATTCCTGGAATTTTTGCTGTAATTTCTCTAACTTTTCGACAGTAGCCTTCCGTTCTTTTAACTCAGTTTGCTTAGTTGATAAATTGAACAAAATCCGAGCATACAGCAAAGCTATATCATGTGATTCTTGGAATTGTTGCTGTAATTTCTCTAACTTTTCGACAGTAGCCTTCCGTTCTTTCAACTCAGTTTGCTTAGTTGATAAATTGACCAAAATCCGAGCAAACGCTTCTGCTATATCATGTGATTCCTGGAATTGTTGCTGTAATTTTTCTAACTTTTCTGCAGAAGCCTTTCGTTCTTTCAACTCAGTTTGCTTGGTTGACAAATTAACCAAAATTCTAGCACATGCTTCTGCAAGTTTTTCAGATTTTGGGAATATCTCCTGTAATTCTTTTATCTTTTCCGTAATAAGTGTAAAGTCAGGGGAGTCTGTATCGTTAGTCGTTGACTCAACAAGTTTATCTAGCTCCGCTATACTCTCTTCAAGACTGAATGTCTGTTCGTTCATTCACTTTACCTCTCTAAAATCATTACTATTGGTAATTTGAACTAATTTATTTTTTCGTTTTATAATTAGTTTCTACATATTTTATTATATCAAAAACCACATTTTTCTCCTAGTATATGTATGATGCTTTTTAAATATATACTCATACAAAAAACCAGACTCAGTCTGGCTTGAAAAGTATGTTTATCTGTGGTAAATTCTAACCCCTTTTTAGAGGATTTTCTTAGTTTTATCTACCATAAAGAGGGAGATTGTCATGATGACATCAATGATGAGGAGAGCCAGAACAGCTGGAATCCAAGATTGAAACATGTCAAAACTATAGCCAAACAGAGTTGGTCCAAAGGCAGCTAGAATGTAACCACCGGTCTGGGCAAGTCCAGATAATTGAGCCGTTTTTTCAGGCGAGCTTGTTTTAATAGAGAAGCAAACCATGAGATAGGGGAAAAGTGCGCTACAGGCCGTGCCAATCAAGAGGTGAGCCATCAGCCAATAAAAGAAATTACTACTTGGGTATAAAAGCATAGCAATTCCTAACATACCAGCCAGAGAGATGACTGCTAACATGATTTGACGGTGACGATTTGACAAACGCGTCGTTAAACTTGGAATGGTCATGGAGAAGGGAATGCTAATTAGTGAAAAGATAGAAGCCAGAAGTCCGGCATCCGTATGAGCTAGCCCTGCACTGATGGCCATGGTTGGTAACCAGGTCATGCTGGTATAGAAGAGTAGGGACTGAAGTCCACCGAAGACAATAATAGCCCAAACTTGCTTGCTTTTTAGGATATTCTCTTTTTCTTTTTTCTCTTCATGCCCTTCTAGAAAATGATTGTGGCCATGGTTGGGGAACCAGACCAATAAGGTTAGCAGGCAGACCATGGACAGACAGAGAATCAGCCCCTTCCAAGATGTTGCCTGAGTAATGGGTACAGAGAGGTAGGAAGCTAGTGCTGTCGCGATTCCCATAGTCGTCACATAAACCGTTGTCAGGAAGCTAATCTTTTGTGGGTAGTTTGCCTGAATCATACTAGGAAGAAGTACGTTAAAAATAGCGACACTTGCTCCGATGAGTAAGGTTCCCAGATAGAGTAGAGGAAGATTGAAGATACGAATCACTGAACCGACGGTCAAGACGATAAGACTATAGGTGAAAAGATGCTCAAGTCCAATTTTTTGAGCCAAACGTGTCGCAAAAGAGGAGAAAAGAGCAAACATCAAGAGTGGAAGGCTGGTCAAAACCCCAAGTGAACTGACCTCAACTCCTAAACCTTGAGCAATATCTCCTAAAATAGTCGGTAAGGCCGTAAAAGGAGCTCTTAAGACCGCTCCGATTAAGATAATTCCTAGAATAAAAAAGAGTGATCGTTTTTTCATGTGAACCTCAATAAGCTGATTTTAATAACAGCTTATTTTAAGGCTTTTTCCAATAGATGTCAAGATGGTGCGAGAAAATCCGCTCCTTAGTTGCGCGAAATCATGGGGAAAAAAGAAGGATAGATTTACTAGTTTTTTTCTGGGATTCAAATAAAAATAGGAAAGTCTGGGAATTTGTGATAAAATAGTGAAAGAAAATCTATACATTGGAGAACTGCTGTGTCTGAAAATCGGAAATTTAGCGTCTTGATGTCAGTCTACATCAAAGAAAATCCTGTCTTTTTAGAAGAGGCTGTAAAAAGTATCTTACATCAAACGCTCAAACCTAGTGAAGTGGTTATCGTTGAAGATGGTCCACTGACACCTGAACTATATCAAGTTTTGGAGGAATTGGAAGTACAGTCAAGTATTCCAATCAAACGCTGTCCATTGGAGAAAAACCGTGGTTTGGGCTTGGCGCTACAGTATGGTGTTTTACAGTGTCAGTATGATGTCATTGCCCGTATGGATACGGATGATATTGCTGTTGAAGATCGTTTCGAGCAACAGTTTGACTTGATGGAAACAGAAAATTTGGACTTGCTAGGCGGTCATATTGCAGAATTCATCGATCAACCTGATGAAATTGTTTCTTATCGTCGTGTGCCGATTAAGCACGAAGAGATTATCGCCTACCAACGTATGAGAAGTGCCTTTAATCATATGACGGTTATGTTTAAAAAAGAGATGGTTCTCAAGGCAGGTAACTATGAAGATGGGCTCTATATGGAAGACGATTTGCTCTGGCTCAATATGATTAGTGCTGGTGCTCGGACTGGAAATGTGGATCAGATTCTTTGTAAGGTACGCGTGGGAGCGGGGATGTTTGAACGTCGTGGTGGCCTTCGCTATCTCAAACTCTATCGCCAAGCACGTCAAAGAATGCACGCGCGTGGACAGATTTCTTATGGCGAATATCTGAAAAGTGTTTTAATCCAAGTTGTCGTTGCCCTCTGCCCAGGATTTATCCGACAGTTTATATTTTTAAAACTATTGAGAAAAAGTAAATAGCTAATCAGTTTGAAAAAAACGTCTTGTAATTACTAGAAAATGTGATTTTGTGTAGGAGGATACCATTCACATGAATAAAAAAATGACAGATTATGTAATTGATCTGGTTGAAGTACTAAATAAACAACAAAAACAAGTCTTTTGGGGGATTTTTGATGCTGTCAGCATGATTTCCTCAATCATTGTTTCTTATATCTTGTTTTATGGATTGATCAATCCAGCTCCTGTGGACTATGTCATCTATACAAGCTTGACCTTCCTTTTCTATCAAATCATGATTGGATTCTGGGGGCTCAATGCTAGCATTAGTCGTTATAGCAAAATCACAGACTTTATGAAGATATTCATCGGAGTAAGTGTCAGCAGTGTTTTGTCTTATCTTCTTTGCTATGCCTTCTTGCCACTATTCTCTGTGCGTTTCATCGTTCTCTTTATTTTGCTCAGCACCTTCTTGATCTTGCTCCCACGTATTACTTGGCAATTGATCTATTCAAGACGCAAAAAGGGTGATGGAGAAGGGGAACATCGTCGTACCTTCTTGATTGGTGCGGGAGACGGTGGAGCTCTCTTTATGAACAGCTACCAACATCCTACGAGTGATCTTGAGTTAGTGGGTATTTTGGATAATGATGAAAAGAAAAAAGGTCAAAAACTAGGTGGAATCCCAGTCTTAGGATCTTATGAACAGTTGCCAGAACTCTCTAAACGTCATCAGATTGAAAAAGTTATCGTTGCGATTCCTTCTCTCGATCCATCAGAGTATGAGCGTATCCTAAAAATGTGTAACCAACTTGGCTTGAAGTGTTATAAGATGCCCAAGATTGAGTCGGTTGTACAAGGATTGCATCCTCAGGTAGGTGGTTTCCAAAAAATCGATATTACTGACCTTTTGGGACGTAAAGAAATTCAACTAGATGAGTCACGCCTAGGCTCAGAAATTACTGGAAAAACCATCTTAGTGACAGGTGCAGGAGGTTCTATCGGGTCTGAGATTTGCCGTCAGGTTAGTCGCTTTAATCCAGAGCGCGTGGTTCTCTTGGGGCATGGGGAAAACTCTATTTATCTGATCTATCATGAATTGATTCGTAGCTTCCAAGGAATTGACTATGTTCCTGTGATTGCAGACATCCAAGACTACGATCGCTTGCTTCAAGTATTTGAGCAGTACCAACCAGCCATTGTTTACCACGCTGCTGCCCATAAGCACGTGCCGATGATGGAACGTAATCCAAAAGAAGCCTTTAAAAATAACATCCTCGGAACTTATAACGTTGCCAAGGCAGTTGATGCAGCTAAGGTGCCGAAGATGGTCATGATTTCGACAGATAAGGCTGTTAATCCACCGAACGTTATGGGAGCTACCAAACGTGTGGCAGAGTTGATTGTTACAGGATTTAACCAGCGTAGCCAGTCTACCTATTGTGCCGTTCGTTTCGGGAATGTTCTTGGTAGTCGTGGTAGTGTTATTCCAGTCTTTGAGCGTCAGATTGCAGAGGGTGGTCCAGTGACCGTGACAGACTTCCGTATGACTCGTTACTTTATGACCATTCCAGAAGCTAGTCGTTTGGTGATCCATGCAGGAGCTTATGCTAAAGATGGGGAAGTCTTTATCCTTGATATGGGCAAACCAGTTAAGATTTATGATTTGGCCAAGAAAATGGTTCTTCTTAGTGGACGTACTGAAAATGAAATTCCGATTGTAGAAGTGGGGATTCGTCCAGGTGAGAAACTCTATGAGGAGTTGTTGGTATCTACTGAATTAGTTGATAATCAAGTCATGGATAAGATTTTTGTTGGTAAGGTTAATGTCATGCCACTTGAAGTCATCAATCAAAAGATTGAAGAATTCCGTGCCTTGCAAGGTTCAGAGTTGAAGCAAGCTATTATCGGTTTTGCTAACGAAACAACTCACATTCATTAAAAAAGTAAAAAGGTATGATTCCTAGCTTCATGTTAGAGGTGAGTGGAATTATACCTTTTCTTGATAACTGCTACTCCTTTACCAATTTTTGAACAAACTTGTCAATGTTGAACATTTATGGTAAACTAAATTTATACTATTTGAAAATCAAAGTAAATGAGGTCTGCATCGTTTGACTGTACTTAGATATGGTTTATAACGAACTTTCTAATTTGCTCTTTCATTTTCATTTCGTATGAATTAAAAAAATAGGGAGTAACTTATGATTAACGCATATAAGAATTTCTTTAAAGGTTATGTAGATTTTACAGGCCGTTCAACACGCTCAGAGTATTGGTGGATTTGGTTAACAAATATGATCCTCCTTGTCCCTTTTTACTCAGCATATTTTAAGGTGCTAGCAAATCCAAGAAATGAGGCTGCTCTAGTGGCCTTGGGTGGAATTGCTATTATCTACATGATTTTCGGGCTAGCCCTAATATTACCTATGTTAGCTTTGACAGTTCGTCGTCTACGTGATGCTGGTTTCCACTGGGCTCTAATCTTTATCATTTTTATTCCCATGGTTGGACCTCTTGTTCTTTTAGTTTTGTTAGCTATGCCAACGAAACAAGTAGAAGTAGTAACCATCAATGAAACTGAAGAAGTTGTAGAAGTTTCACCATTCGAAGAATCAAACAAAGACTAAGAAGTTTAGGTTTTACAAGTGAAACTGTTTTAGAGTTTTCTTTATATTGTTAAGCAAATATCTGACACTCCCATTTCTAAAAATAGATTTGGGAGTGTTTTAGAACGATGAGGCTACTTTATAGTATACAGTTGTTAAAAAGGAGAAATATCTTGTTTAGGGCTTATATAAATTTTTTAAAAGGTTATGTAGATTTTGTAGGACGCTCAACACGTCCAGAGTATTGGTGGGTTTGGCTGATGAATCATATTTTGTTTCTACCTCTGTATATCCTTATCTTCAATAATGAGATAAACCAAGGTCCTGCTCTGAACTTTACTTTAGTTATATTGGTTGTTAGTATTTATGCCATTTTGGCTATACTCTTTTTGTTGCCTACTTTAGCGTTAAAGATTCGACGTTTGCGTGATGGAGGTTTCCACTGGGCCTTCATCTTCCTTCACTTCGTTCCAATGGGTGGTATCGCTCTTTTGGTTTTGCTAGCTATGCCCACTAAGGAAGTAGAAATAGTCACTATCGATAGATCTAAAGAAGTTGAAGCCGAAGAAGTTTCCCCTTTTGAATAATTGGACGAGTACGGGGAATGTCATTCTCCTCATTAAGATCAGACAAAAAGCTCCCAAACCTAACTTTTAGGCTGGGAGTCTTTTGTTTAACGTTTTAATTGTAGATGCTGTAAAATGTCTGCCGGGTGGTGAGCAATCCAGTCAGGATTATAGTCCATTAGGTCTTTCTCCTCGCCAAATCCCCAGGTTACCGCTAATTTTTTAATACCAGTTTCTTGGGCACCAATCATATCAAACTTGGTATCTCCGATAATAACAACTGTTTCGGGCGCTAGATGATGAGTTTCCAGAGCCTGACGAATGACATCAGCCTTGTGTAGGGCTTGAGGGCTTGAACCATAAATGCCATCAAAGAAGTGGTCAATCCCAAAATTGCTAGTCATGTCAACTGCGGTTGGTGTATTCTTCGTAGTAGTGATATAAAGAGGATAATGCTCAGCTAGTTCTACAAGTAAATCTTTGATATGTGGAAAGAGTTGGGCTTCGTAAACACCCTTTTCCTTATAATAAGAACGATAGAGCTGAATGGCTTCTTCTATCTGCTCAGCTGGCAAACAACTAGCAAAGCTGGTCTCTAGTGGGGGCCCCATAAAACCTCGAATGGTTTTGGCACCAGGACTAGAAACTCCAAGTTGGTCAAAGGTATAGGTGAAACCATTGTGAATACCGATAGAACTATCAACTAGCGTTCCATCTAAGTCAAAAAAGATAGCAGATATAGATGACATTGATTCTCCTCATAATGATGAAATTATTCGCCGAAGATTTCTTTTTGAAGGCGACGGCCTGTCGGTGTGGCAGCGAGCCCCCCTTCAGCAGTTTCACGAAAGGCAGTTGGTAAGCTAGATCCTACTTGATACATGGCGTCAATGACCTCATCAACTGGAATTTTGGATTCAATACCAGCCAGAGCCATATCGGCTGCGATGAAGGCAAAACTTGCTCCCATGGCATTCCGCTTGACGCAAGGAACTTCAACCAAACCTGCAACGGGGTCGCAAATGAGACCGAGCATGTTTTTGATAACGAAGGCGATAGCCTGGCTCGCTTGATAAGGCGTTCCGCCTGCAGCTAGAGTTAGGGCAGCGGCACTCATGGCTGAAGCTGAACCGACTTCGGCCTGGCAGCCACCTTCGGCTCCCGAGATAGAAGCGTTGTTAGCAATCACGAGTCCAAAAGCACCTGCAGCGAATAAGAAGTCTAGTTGTTGTTCATGAGTTAAATCCAACTTTTGAATAGCAGCAGTGAGAACGGCTGGAAGACAACCGGCACTACCAGCAGTAGGTGTTGCACAGACCAGTCCCATCTTGGCATTGTGTTCATTAACGGCGATAGCATTACGGGCTGCAGACAAGACAGTAAAGTCTGATAGGGTCTTTCCTTTTTTGATGTAGTGGTCAAGCTTGGCAGCGTCACCACCTGTTAAGCCACTACGAGATTTTTTTTCACTAAGACCAAGCTCAACTGAAGCTTTCATGACTTCAAGGTTGCGTTCCATGAGAAGGAGAACTTCTTCACGTTCACGACCGGTTAGTTCAAACTCGGTCGTAATCATGAGTTCCGCAACGTTTCCTTTAAAATCAAGTTCGGCTTGTTGGACTAATTCTTTGATAGAGTAAAACATATTTTCTCCTATTGAAAGAAATTGACATTATGCAAATGAGGAATTTTACGAATCTCTTCGATAGATTCGTCACAGTTGCGACTATCAACTTCGATAATCATAATGGCTTTCTCACCAGCTTTTTCTCGGGTTACATTCATTTGGGCGATGTTAATGTCAAAGCGAGAGAGGGCCTCTGTTACGTGAGCGATCATACCAGGAACATCCTGATGAACGATGATAATGGTAGGGGTGTTCATGTTGAGGGATACGGCAAAGCCATTGAGCTCTGTCACCTGGATGTTACCACCACCGATTGAAATTCCTGTCACACTGATGGTCTTGTGCTTATTCTTAACAGTGATTTTCGTAGTATTTGGGTGAGGGGCGTTACTATCTTTCTGGATAGTCCAGACAATTTTGATGCCACGCTTATGGGCAATTTCTAAACTATTTGGAATTTCTGGATCATCTGTGTCCATTCCTAAGATTCCAGCGACAAGGGCTAGGTCAGTTCCGTGCCCGCGATAGGTTTTTGCAAAAGAATTAAAAAGCTGGAACTCGACCTCGGTTGGAGTATCGTCAAAGATAGAAGAGACGATTTTACCGATACGAACAGCTCCTGCCGTGTGACTACTAGATGGGCCAATCATGACTGGCCCAATGATATCAAAGACAGATTGAAAACGAAGTGATTGCATCTGTTTCCCCTTAAAAAGATTCTTAACTCTATTATATCAAAGATTAGATGCAAGCGCTCAATTCCATGATAAAATATCTAAAATCCCCATAAAGCCTATAAAATCAAGCCTTTTGTAACAAAAAGAGGCTATTTAAGTGAAATAAAACATAGTCTTGTAACATTTCTACATAAAACCGTCAAGAAACAGTAATAATAGTAGGGTATGATGGAAATATAAGAAAGAAGGAGAATCTTTTAATATGAAATCAACAACTAACAAAATTAAAACAGGACTTGTAGGAGTAGCAGCAGCGCTTGCTTTCCTTGCACCATCACTTACTTTTGCACAAGAAACAACAACTTACACAGTAAAATCAGGTGACACTCTATCAGGAATCGCTGAAAAATACAATACAACCGTTGAAAAATTGGCAGAAAAAAATAAGATTAAAGATATTCATTTGATCTATGTAGACCAAGTATTGGTTATTGATGGTGAAGCACCAGCAACTTCAACTACTTCAACTGCGACAGCAGAAGCTCCAGTAGTAGCACCTGCAGCTACTGAAACAACAACTTATGAAGCGCCAGCAGCAAGCGTAACTGTTGCAGAAGAAACTGTTGCTACAACAGAAACTTCAGCATCAACTTCAACTGTAAGCGGATCTGAAGCAGAAGCTAAAGAATGGATCGCTCAAAAAGAATCAGGCGGTAGCTACACAGCTACAAACGGACGTTACATCGGACGTTACCAATTGACAGATTCATACTTGAACGGTGACTATTCAGCAGAAAACCAAGAACGTGTAGCAGACGCTTATGTAGCAGGACGTTACGGTTCATGGACAGCTGCTAAGAACTTCTGGCTTAACAACGGTTGGTATTAAGAACTAACTAGCAGAATAAGATGCAAAAGTCGAGGGATTTCCTCGACTTTTTTATATTTCCTTTGCTTGATAACAGGTCTCTACTTCCTTTTTGAGGTAAGATAGCATTGAGGTTTCATCAGTTAACTCCAGAAGGGAGAAGCCCTTTTGAATAAGATGTTCATTACTAGTGCAAATACCTATTCGAACATAAGTGATTGCCAAAATATCGTATCTTTTCTTTTTCTGGGCATCCTCTAGTAAGGTGTAGCAGATTTGTTGACAGGTATTTTTATCTTGATTGTACAAGTAGATGGTGGACAGATTGAGTAGGATTGTCATTCGCAATTCATATAAATGTTGATAGTTTTTATATTCTTCCAAGCGCTGCAAGATTTGTTCAGTGATGAGGTGGAGGTGTTCGATGGGAAAGCTAAAAAGTATGGTGTTGAGGATTTTTAGGTCGCTTTCATACCATGTATCTTGTTTTTCAATTTTTTCCCAAAGCTTTTTTACAGTTTGTTCCACTTGGATTGAAAGTTGTCCTGTTCCATGTTGACGGATATAAATGACAATTTCCAGCATATCTCTGATTTCCTCTATAGGGATATCGTGATGAATCTTGAGATAGTCTTGGCATGTTTCAAATAAATTGACTAGACTACTGGTACCAAAGATGGAACTTGTATTGAGATAGGTTTGCATGATTTCTGTCCGTTGACTCGGCTGATAGAGATGGCAGATGTATTCAAACTCTTCAAAACTCATATTGATTTGACGGAGAAGAAACTCCATGTTTTCATATTTTGGAGTTGCCTTGCCACTTTCAAACTTGGAAAGACTGGTTCTTGAAAGGACATTTCCACAGACCTCTTCTTGGGTCAATCCTTTTGACTCGCGTATGTCTTTATATACTTTCCCGAAATCATAGCGCATGATTTTCTCCTCTTCGTGAAAAAAGTTAACAATAAATTGAATTCTATTAAACATATTGTATCATAAGAATATAGAAAGTAAATAAGAGGTATCATGTAGCTAGAAAATAATAGATTGGAGGTTGTTTCAATGCGTAAAAATAAAGATCTATTTCGGGTAATCATTGTCTTTGTGGCAGGGGTTATTTTGATTCTAGCAACACCAGTGTTATTTAGAGTTGTTATAGAACTACTGTCAAAATAAAATCTGCATTGATTAGATTCATTAGGATTTAAAATCATTACATGAGAGCTTCTGGATAAATTTAATTTGCTGTAAGATTTGCTTATTTCATCAATTGCTTTTAGTTAGAATCCTGATTTTTCATTTACCATATTTATATTCACAGAAGTTCTAATCAAGACATTAAAGTGGATATCATGAGAAGAAAATAAGAAAGGTGATTTTATCTATAGTAGGTAGAATCTAAAAAATAAATTATGATTCATTTAAAATTTTATATCAAATCCGTTCTTTGTTCATTGGTATTTTTTATCCTTTTAATTCTTTTTATTAAAAATATATATTACCCTGCTCTAAAGATAACTATTGAAGTTATTATGACGTTTTCGATAGGTAGTCTTTGTTATGCCATTTTTTGTAAAACAAATCGTGCTGCTTTTCTGCCAATTTCGGTTGTTTTATTTTTGCTGACACTCTATTTGATGGGAGCATAGTGTTTTAGCAGGAACTTTGTCAGTTTGCATTTTTTGATGATTGAAATTGCTACATTTGTATTAGGTTTATAATCAAGGAGTTAGGATAATTTTTTGCCTTGTGCGAACTAGAATAAGGATATTGTAAAATTATAATGCGTAAACTAATTATTTTCTTACTAATGCTCCCTCTTTTGGTCTTGTGGTTAGAGTTGTATGTCTTAGTGAATAATTTACCTTTGAATCGAGAAATTCCCCTTGATTTTATGATCAGTATGTGTCTTACTTTCTGTAGTTTGCTTATCTCAAAAATAGTTTTAGATCTACTATATGCATTGAAAGATGTATACAAGAAAGAAGGTCTTATTACGATTTTTCCTTTTATTTTTATAGGAAAGAAGAAAGTAAATGCGAGATTCTCACCCTATTTTTCATTCCATCGTAAAAGTTTGTCTACGGATGATTTAAAATTTAGAATTATATGGAGTTTCTTTCTTGAGATAGCCATTATCCTAGCATTTATTTTAAAAATTCCTTTTGCTATCATCATGCTTACTACAATATTTTTCTGGACTATAATGGATATCAACCATCTCGTTTTTAATAAGACGGAATTTCTTTTCAATCAAAATAAATGGCAAAAAGAAGATTCGTTTGACAGGAATTTGACCAATGCGTTAAAGGATAAAATACAAAAATCAGATTTAAGTTATTCTGATTTAATGTGTATTCTGCTGTATGATGCGATCAACCAATCCACCTTTTTAGCGAATAGTGACCTCTTTGAGGATATTTTGAAAACAATTGAAGATTTTCATAACACCCTTCTGTGTACAGCTCTTGTCGAGTTACTGATGTATGAGATTTCTATTAGTAACAATAACAACTGGTCCAACAAGCTTGATAAAATTAAGATACAGCTCATCAGAATCAATCAATTAAATTTTTTCTATTATACAAGTTGGTTAAGAAATAATTTTAATTTCTGTATGAACAGAGAGTATCATAAGATGAAATCACGAAGGATATTTATTAGCAATAAGAAGATAATCTAGATTCGTCTTGTGAGTTCAATAAATGAAAATATTTCAACAAATTAGTTTTACAAATTTGTTCATTTATAAAACATGATTAGGCAAAAAAGAGCATCTTATCTAGGTGATGAAGAGATGAAAAGTAAGCTGTCTATAGTTAGGACACTATCCTAACCATGCCACGTTCAAGAAGGGAAATCTTATGAAGTTAGTATTACCAAATAATAATAGAAGTTGTGATATTAACGGGAACTTTTATCCCTGGGAAGGATTAGACAGATGAGTAATGTAGATAAGATTCGAAAAATACATATTATCGTTTGTTGGATGTATATATTTTTGTCATTTAAGCCGATAATCAGTAACACGGAGTATTTTTTACTTATTTTTTTAGCTTTTATCTACTCAATAGTATCGCTACCTCTATATTCTGTGAAAAATAAAATAGTATCTATCTGTCTAGCCATAAATTCGGTTCTGTTAATGAGTTTCCCCATTTTAATCAATAAATTTTTCCCAGAAAATTTTTTCACTTATATCGTATTAATAAGTGTTTTTATTACAGAGTTGATAATTTTTCATTTAATTGATAAAGGTTTTGCTACTAAATTGACTAACGAATATAAGAAAATTAGTCAGTTTAGAAGCGAGGTGTATCAATTTCCTTGGATAAAATATTTAGAGATTTCTAGTTTCATATTAGCTATATTTCCTTTTATTCTTCATGGTACAGTTGATATTTCTGTACTGACTCTTATCTTTTTGATAAAAATTTGTATAGATACTATGATAAAATTTTTATTTATCAGATTATTTGATGCAGGTACTTTAATGAAGAGGAGAATATTTTTTCTTTTCGCATTGGATGCTATAGCTTACTTAGTTTTAGGATATCTTTTAGTGATTCAAAAAGCAGGTTATTTGTTTTCGGTTTTACTTCTTTTCTCTAATTTTTCAATTCCCTTTATCAGAGAAAAAGAGTATGAATTATTTAAAAATAGCAAGTAATAGAAATATGGGTGAAATCTTAGAATGGCTTAAAATCAGATATGATAAAGGGAAATAGTCTTATCTAGGTAACTAAGTACTACAAACACAGTCGAGGATCACTTATTAGGATTACACTTTAATTAGGCTTAATAAGAATGGAGTATTCCTATGGAAATCGTATGACTCTTAAGCTTCGAATACCTTAGTTCTCGTGATTTTGAGCTATTCTAGCTTTAGAATCCTTCAAAAAGTAAAATGTTAGGCAATAAAAGACTTAGAACAACCTCAAAACATTTATTTTATAGCAATTCTAAACTTAGAATCGTATGGATTCAATCTGTTCGATGGTTAGGACAGCTCTATTCTGGAAAATCTGGATGATCAATGGTTTAGAATAGTATTTCGCCAATGGTTTTTGTGGAAGGATTGATTGTTTTATGATAGTCTAAAATAAAACTGATTTAATGGAGCAAATGGAGAATCGTTACATGAAACATTTTTTTGCAGGAATTGGTGAGATTCATTTTTTGTTATTTTTATTATATCTAAGTATGTCCAATCACTAGTCCAATTATTGGACTAGTGATTGGACATACTAAAATAAATCTAATAAATTCTATTATTATTATAGTTCTTGGTATGATATTGGCATTAATTTTGGTATTATCAAGGGTGTATAGAAAATATTTTTATAGAGACGAAGATGACTAAAGTTTTAATCAATAATTGGCTCCATAATATCTATAGGGAATTTACCTACTACAAATATCATAGAGCCCTAAAAAAGAGCCTGGAATGGCTCTTTTTATGTACTATTATTTTTATTTGATGTAAACATTAGTGGTAGCAGATTTATTAAGGCTCTGACAAGTTTATGGATTTTCTACACCTGAATTAGTAGGTTGATGACTATTTGTATTGCTATCTTCAGCATTATTACTATTGGTATTAGCCTCTGCTTGATCTCCTGTATTGACAACATTATTTCCACCACTACCAGATGAATATTGCTCAGCTGCAGGTGCTTGGGAATTATTCAGGTTTCCATATGATTCAGAGTAGGTTGGAGTGTAGTTGCTATCTTCTGAATTGTAGGATTCTACTCTCTGAACGCTACTAGTCGTTTCAGTCTGGTTAGACTTTTGTTCTTCTTTTTTAGTCAAGACTTCAATTTGTTTTTGAAATTTAGAGATTAGTTCTTGAATTGGTTTAATCTTTTCTTCAAGAGCAGTTTGATCGTTTGCAGAATTGATATTTTTAATGATTTCTAGTATTTTTTGTAAGGAAGTAATGGCTGTTTCGAGTGTTTGTTTATCTTGAAACTGGCTATCAGAATCTTTTATATCTAGTTTTAAAGCTTTTTCACTATAATGATTTGTGACTTTATCGGCAGTAGAAGTAAGAAAGTCTGCTAGTGTTTTTTTGCCTTCATCAGTAGTTGGTTTCAATTCTTGGATTTTTTTCCAATCTTCTATAATGGTTTCAGAATCAATATTGAAGTTTTTAATAGCGTTTTTTACTTGTTCAACATCTTGATGATTCTTTTGATGGTTGACGAGAGCAACATTCCCTCTCTCTGCTTGGATTTTTTCTTGATGGAGGACTAAGCCTGTCAAAAGTCCAATACCTGCAATAAGTGTAATAATAAAAATAGTATTTTTTGATTTTAGAATATCTTTGTAGTTGTTCACATTAGTCCTACGCACATGGATGATGGTGTATATATGGAATCATGTGCGCATTCCTCCTTATTACAGTATATCATTTTTAGTTGATTTTAAAAAATAAGTTTATAAAGAGAATAGAGATTTAGGTATGAATTGATTTCTTTTGTATTCTTATCTTCATGTATTTACAGAAGAGGGTGATAGATTGTCAGCCTCTTTCTTGTCTTCTCTAACCAAGCGTGTTATAATGAATACTGCTCAAGCGACCTTCAATCGTTAAAGCACACACGACCTTCAATCGTGAACTAGTCATTTCGTTTATCTTTTATTACGTCGTTAACTCGAAATGAGATGCAAGCTGAGCTTGTCTGATTTATAACCTCAATCAGTCTCCCAGACTGATTGAGCGAACTCAAGTTATGCCTGCGACTCGTTGCCTAGTACTAAAAGCAAACGAAAAGACTATACTCGAAGAAATTCTATTGAAAGTCATAATAAATAGAATTTTGAAGGGTATGAATAAACGAATAGATGGGAGAACTACCATGAGTGATAACTCTAAAACACGTGTTGTCGTGGGGATGAGTGGTGGTGTTGATTCGTCGGTGACGGCTCTCTTGCTCAAGGAGCAGGGCTACGACGTGATCGGTATCTTCATGAAGAACTGGGATGACACAGATGAAAACGGCGTCTGTACGGCGACCGAAGATTATAAAGATGTGGCTGCAGTGGCAGACCAGATTGGCATTCCTTACTACTCTGTCAATTTTGAAAAAGAGTACTGGGACCGCGTTTTTGAGTATTTCCTAGCGGAATACCGTGCAGGGCGCACGCCGAATCCAGACGTTATGTGCAACAAGGAAATCAAGTTCAAGGCCTTTTTGGACTATGCCATGACCTTGGGTGCAGACTATGTAGCGACTGGTCACTATGCCCGTGTAGCGCGTGATGAGGATGGCATCGTTCATATGCTTCGTGGCGTGGACAATGGCAAGGACCAGACCTATTTCCTCAGCCAACTTTCGCAAGAACAACTTCAAAAAACCATGTTCCCACTGGGGCATTTGGAAAAACCTGAAGTACGAAAAATAGCTGAAGAAGCAGGACTTGCGACTGCTAAGAAGAAAGACTCGACAGGGATTTGCTTTATCGGAGAAAAGAACTTTAAAGAATTTCTCAGCAACTACCTACCAGCTCAGCCTGGTCGCATGATGACTGTGGATGGACGTGATATGGGCGAACATGCTGGTCTGATGTATTATACGATTGGTCAGCGTGGTGGCCTAGGTATTGGTGGACAACACGGCGGTGACAATGCTCCTTGGTTTGTTGTTGGAAAAGACCTGAGCAAGAATATCCTCTATGTCGGCCAAGGCTTCTACCATGATTCGCTCATGTCAACTAGCCTAGAGGCGAGTCAAGTCCACTTTACTCGTGACATGCCAGAGGAATTTACGCTCGAATGTACGGCTAAATTCCGCTACCGTCAGCCGGACTCGAAGGTGACTGTACATGTCAAAGGAGACAAGGCAGAGGTCATTTTCGCAGAACCGCAACGCGCCATTACACCAGGACAGGCAGTTGTCTTTTACGATGGTGAAGAATGTCTCGGTGGTGGTTTGATTGATAATGCCTACCGCGATGGCAAGGTTTGTCAGTATGTCTAACTGGAGTTAAGTAAAAACGATGAGTTCTCAATTTTTTTATGCATTTATGGCATTTTTCGCTATAATGAACCCAATTTCAAATCTTCCTGCTTACATGGCTTTAGTAGCAGATGATAGTCAAAAAATTTCACGAAAAATTGCTTTTAGGAGTCTTTTGATTGCCTTTGTTATTGTAACTGTTTTTATCTTTTCAGGAGATTTCATTTTTAAAGTATTTGGAATTACAATTGTTTCTTTCAGAATTGCTGGTGGAATATTAGTGGCCGTTATCGGTTATCATATGATTAATGGTAATCATTCACCCAGCTATAAAGGAATGGAGCAGCAAGCAGTAAATTCAGATCCAATGTCTATTGCTATTTCTCCTCTTGCAATGCCACTTTTTGCGGGACCAGGTACAATTACAACTGCTTTAAGTCTGGCTAATGGAGGTTTGCAGAATCAACTGATAACCGTAGTTGCTTTTGCTCTACTATGTGTCATCACTTATCTCCTGTTAAGAAGTGCAAAACAAATTGCAGGCTTCTTGGGAGAAAATTTGATGAAAATTATAACGAAAATGATGGGACTTTTACTATTCTCGATAGGAATACAGATGATTATCGTCAGTGTGCAGACCTTGCTCAAACAGTGATTTGCATTGACAAAATGATTTGATTTGATAAAATAACTTTAACAATAGTCATGATGGTCAAAGCTCATGGATATTGCAGGCTTTTTGTTCTGCACTTCTTACGAGTTTTGACTGTTTTTGTGTCGTTTAGAGGAAAGGATAAAAATGACTCAACAAGACTTTCGGACAAAGGTGGGGAACACAGTTTTTGGCGTTCGGGCGACAGCCTTGATTCTCCAAAATGGCAAACTTCTAGTCACAAAAGATAAGGGCAAGTATTACACTATCGGCGGTGCGATTCAAGTCAATGAAAGCACGGAAGACGCGGTAGTCCGTGAAGTGAGGGAAGAACTGGGTGTAAAAGCTCAAGCTGGGCAGCTAGCTTTTGTGGTTGAAAATCGTTTTGAAGAAGACGGCGTCTATTATCACAACATCGAGTTTCATTATTTAGTGGACTTACTTGAGGATGCCCCATTGACCATGCAGGAAGATGAGAAAATGCAGCCCTGTGAGTGGATTGATTTGGACAAGCTTGAGGATATTCAGCTAGTTCCAGCCTTTTTAAAGACAGCCCTGCCTGATTGGGACGGTCAACTAAGACACATTCATCTTGAGGAATAGGAGAGAAAATGATGGTTAAGCTTATTGCCCATGTACTTGTTCATAGTGGTGGTGATTATTTGCTCATTCAGCGTTCGGAAATTAAAAGAGGACAACCCAACGTTTATCCAACTTACTGGGATATTCCTGGTGGTGGGGTTGAAAAGGGTGAACTTCCGCGAGATGGAGCTCTTAGAGAATGTATTGAAGAAGCGGGAGTTAGGCTAGACAGCAGTTCGCTCAAACTTCTTCACGAAGATAGTCAACTGGATACCTCTAAGGATACTGTCTTTACTCGCTTAGTTTATAAAGCAGAGTGGGTTGGGGAGAAGCCAATTATCAGATTAGATCCTGAAGAGCATACGCACTTTAAATGGGTTACCATGGATCAAGCTCTAGAGGAGGGGAAGTTAGTTCCTTATTTGCGAGAAATTTTTGAAAGGTTAAGAAATGACTTATAATTTTACAGAAGAATACGATATTATTGTAATCGGTGCTGGGCATGCGGGAGTAGAAGCCTCTCTAGCAGCTAGCCGTATGGGTTGCAAGGTCTTACTTGCGACTATTAACATTGAAATGTTGGCTTTCATGCCATGTAATCCCTCTATCGGTGGTTCTGCCAAGGGGATTGTCGTGCGCGAAGTCGACGCCCTTGGTGGGGAAATGGCCAAGACCATTGACAAGACTTACATCCAGATGAAGATGCTTAACACTGGGAAAGGTCCAGCTGTTCGTGCCCTTCGTGCGCAAGCTGACAAGGAGCTCTACTCTAAGGAAATGCGCAAGACAGTTGAAAACCAAGAAAATCTAACCCTACGTCAAACTATGATTGATGAGATTTTGGTGGAAGATGGCAAGGTTGTCGGTGTGCGTACTGCGACCCATCAAGAGTATGGAGCTAAGGCTGTTATCGTGACAACAGGGACTGCCCTCCGTGGGGAAATCATCATCGGAGACCTCAAGTACTCATCGGGTCCAAATCATAGCCTAGCTTCTATTAATCTAGCTGATAATCTCAAGGAACTCGGCCTCGAAATCGGTCGCTTCAAGACAGGAACGCCTCCACGTGTCAAGGCTTCCTCTATCAACTATGATGTTACAGAAATCCAGCCAGGAGACGAAGCGCCTAATCACTTCTCATACACTTCACGTGATGAGGACTATGTTAAAGACCAAGTACCGTGCTGGTTGACTTATACCAATGGTACTAGTCATGAGATTATCCAAAACAACCTCCACCGTGCGCCTATGTTTACAGGTGTGGTCAAGGGAGTGGGGCCTCGTTACTGTCCATCGATTGAGGATAAAATTGTGCGTTTTGCGGACAAGGAACGCCACCAACTCTTCCTTGAACCAGAAGGGCGTAATACAGAAGAAGTATATGTCCAAGGTCTCTCAACCAGCCTTCCTGAGGATGTGCAACGTGACTTGGTACATTCCATCAAAGGTTTGGAAAATGCAGAGATGATGCGAACTGGTTATGCTATCGAGTACGACATGGTCTTGCCTCATCAATTGCGTGCGACTCTGGAAACCAAGAAAATCTCAGGACTTTTCACAGCTGGTCAGACCAATGGAACGTCAGGTTACGAAGAAGCAGCTGGCCAAGGGATTATCGCTGGTATCAATGCGGCTCTGAAAATCCAAGGTAAGCCTGAGTTGATTCTGAAACGAAGCGACGGTTATATCGGAGTGATGATTGACGACTTGGTAACAAAGGGTACCATTGAACCTTACCGTCTCTTGACCAGTCGTGCTGAGTACCGTCTCATCCTCCGTCATGACAATGCCGATATGCGATTGACAGAGATGGGACGCGAGATTGGTCTTGTGGATGATGAACGTTGGGCACGCTTTGAGATCAAGAAAAATCAATTTGACAATGAGATGAAGCGCCTAGACATCATCAAACTTAAGCCGGTCAAGGAAACTAACGCCAAGGTCGAAGCGATGGGATTCAAACCATTGACTGATGCAGTCACTGCCAAGGAATTCCTCCGTCGTCCAGAAGTCTCTTACCAAGATGTGGTTGCCTTCATCGGACCTGCTGCTGAAGAATTGGATGACAAAATTATCGAATTGATTGAAACGGAAATCAAGTACGAAGGATACATCTCAAAAGCCATGGATCAGGTTGCCAAGATGAAACGCATGGAAGAAAAACGTATTCCAGCCAACATCGACTGGGATGACATTGACTCTATCGCGACTGAAGCTCGCCAGAAGTTCAAACTCATTAATCCAGAAACCATCGGTCAAGCCAGCCGTATCTCAGGAGTAAACCCAGCAGATATCTCCATTCTTATGGTGTATCTGGAAGGGAAAAATCGAAGCATTTCAAAAAATTTAGAAAAAAAGGCTGACTAAATACAAAGTGCTGAATTCTCTTTTAGGAATTCAGCTTTTTTGATAGAATAGTCCTCTATTTTCGAATAAAGAGAAAAGGAGGAATGATTATGCTGACGGTAGAAGAAAAAATTTTTTTAGACCACTATAAAAATGCTCCCTATCATCGTTTTTATGAGATTGAGCGCTTCACTAGTCTCTGTCAAAAGTTAGACAAATGGCCACCACAGGCTGACAAGCTTTAGACTTTTTGATATACTAGAACAAATTAAAACATAGGAGAGAATGAATGAACGTATATGGCAGATTAGAAGAGGAACCAACTCCATCTTGGACGGGAATTCAGGATGATTTAGTTGGGAGAGAGGAGCGCTTCGAGGATGAACCAAGTTCATTTGCTCCCTTACCATTATTTAAGATCCTAATCTGGAGCACTCTAGTTGTACTTGTATCTGTAGTTCTTCCTTTTTTGCTAGGACTAACTAGCCCAGAGCAGGCACAAGATTTTTATATGGGATGGGCGATGCACCAGGGTGGAGATATCTACACAGACTATTTTGGAACGAGTGGTCTTCTCTATTACTTTTTACAGTATCTAAGCAAGGGTAGTATTTTGTTTGCAGCCTTTACTTGGCTTGCTCTAGTGGGTGCTGGGATTTTTCTTTTCCGTTCAACTTACACCTTGACGGAGGAGAACAAGCAGTCGCAACAAGTGTTGACAATCTTTTATCTTCTTGCTGGAGGACTTAGCTTTGGCGGTGGTTATGCCACCATTTTGGCCCTTCCATTTCTGTTTTACGCTCTTAGTTTAGTAACAAGGTATTTGGTAGAGTATAATCATGACAAAGGTTTCTTGCGTATCGGGATGAGTTTGGCGCTTGCCTTCTTCTTGGCCCCTCTAGTCGCAGTTCTATATACTCTTGTCTTGTTTTTAGCCTTATTAGCCTTTAATATCGGACGTGGTCGCTTGGTTCATGGGTTCTATCAATTCTTTGCAGCTGGTCTTGGGTTCTCACTTTTCTTTTATCCAATTGGTTACTATACGGCTTATAATGGGAGTTTCGGGAATGCTATTAGTCAAATTCTCTATCCAGTAGATAGTTTGAAGTTTATGTCCAATCCGTCCTTGCTAGACAACCTCCTTTTTTATGGATTGTTAACAATTGGTCTTGGAGGATTAAGATTCGTATTTACAGGGCTTTTCCAGTCTAAGCCAAGCAAGCAATACGTCTTATCTATTTTTGCTTCAGTAGCTATCTTATCGTTACTAGGATTGGAAATTTTCTCTACAGAACCGATTCACGGTAGTCGTCTAGCTACTTTTCTTCCGTTCTTGTCCATTCTTCTATTGACTCACATTCGAACTGGGGAATTAGAAGGAGCCAATCGCCGTAGAAGACATCGAGAAGTACCCTCAATATGGGCAATATTTCTTCAGGGTAATGTCTATTTGCCAGTGTTAGCTTTGGCCTACCTATTTTTTGCTCCTCTGGTAGCCCGTTATGTTCTTCACTCAGAACAATATCAAGAACGAACTCGTATAGAAGCTACGGTTAAAGGTCAAACACAGGCAACAGATCGTATTTATATATGGGATGATCTTACTAATGGTTATAAGACTAGTGAACGTTTAGCAGCTAGTCAGTTGCTATCACCCAAATTATATACTGGACTTGATGCAAATCGTAGCAAACTTGTCAATGATTTACGTGATAATCAGCCTAAAGTGATTGTGGTCAATACCAAAACAGCTCTCTGGACAGAAGTAGAACAGCTTCTGGCAGAAAGTTATCAACCAGTTCAAAGTGAATTCAAAGACTTTAAACTTTACAAATTAAAATAAAATAATCAATATCTAGTGTAAATTTTATGAAAATATGAATTTTGCTACTAGATATTGATTTTTATTTTTATAGTGATATAATACTTTAAGAAAGAATATTTAAGAAAAGAGCCTGGATATGATTGTATTGGAAGAGAAAACAAACCCTGATCCAACCTTATTTGTTGAAAAGCGCGACGGTAGACGCGTCATTTTTGATATAGATAAGATTGATAAAGCCTTGCACAAGGCTGCAGAAAAAGTCATGAATGTCACCCCCTTGGTAGAAAAGCGTCTTAATACTCTAGTTGAACGTATTGTAGAAGAGATTCATAGTCGCTTTCCTCAAGGTGTAAAAATCTATGAAATCCAAAATATCGTAGAACATGAGTTATTGGAAGCTAAAGAATATGCCTTGGCAGAGGAATATATCACTTACCGAACTCAAAGGGATTTTGAGCGCTCAAAAGCAACAGATATCAACTTCAGTATCCATAAACTTCTCAACAAAGACCAGGCAGTTGTCAATGAGAATGCTAATAAAGATAGTGATGTTTTTAATACCCAGCGTGATTTGACGGCGGGGATTGTTGGGAAATCAATCGGTCTTCAAATGCTTCCTAAGCATGTGGCTAATGCCCACCAAAAAGGGGATATCCACTATCACGATTTGGACTATAGCCCTTACACCCCGATGACCAACTGCTGTCTGATTGATTTCAAGGGCATGTTGGAAAATGGTTTTAAGATTGGGAATGCTGAGGTAGAGAGTCCTAAGTCTATTCAGACTGCGACTGCTCAGATATCGCAAATCATCGCCAACGTTGCATCAAGTCAGTATGGAGGCTGTTCAGCAGACCGTATTGATGAAGTCTTGGCTCCTTATGCAGAAAAAAATTACCAAAAGCACCTCAAAGATGCAGAGGAATGGGTCCTACCTGATAAACGCGAAGAATATGCCTGGAAGAAAACCCAAAAAGACATCTATGATGCCATGCAATCTCTAGAGTATGAGATTAATACCCTCTTTACATCAAATGGGCAAACACCCTTTACTTCCCTTGGTTTCGGTCTAGGAACCAATCGTTTTGAACGAGAAATTCAAAAGGCAATTTTAAACATTCGTATCAAGGGGCTTGGTTCAGAACACCGTACAGCTATCTTCCCTAAATTGATCTTCACTCTTAAAAGAGGACTTAATCTGGAGGAAGGTTCTCCTAACTACGATATCAAGCAGTTGGCCCTTGAGTGTGCAACTAAGCGCATGTATCCAGATGTCTTGTCTTATGATAAGATTATTGAGTTGACAGGTTCTTTCAAGGTTCCGATGGGATGCCGTTCTTTCCTCCAAGGTTGGAAGGATGAAAATGGAGTAGAAGTTAATTCAGGTCGTATGAATCTAGGTGTCGTGACAGTCAATCTTCCTCGTATCGCCCTCGAGTCTGAAGGCGACCTGAACAAGTTCTGGGAAATTTTCAACGAGCGTATGAATATTGCTGAAGATGCTCTAGTTTATCGTGTGGAAAGAACCAAGGAAGCCACTCCAGCTAATGCTCCTATCCTTTATCAATTCGGAGCTTTTGGCCGTCGTCTTGGGAAAGAAGAAAGTGTTGACGAGCTCTTTAAGAATCGCCGTGCTACTGTTTCGCTTGGCTACATTGGACTTTATGAAGTAGCGACAGTATTCTTTGGTAACAATTGGGAAACCAATCCAGAAGCTAAAGAATTCACCCTTGATATCATTCGAGATATGAAACATCGAGTAGAAGAGTGGTCAGACCAATATGGCTATCACTTCTCGATCTACTCAACGCCATCTGAAAGTCTGACAGACCGCTTCTGTCGTTTGGATACAGAGAAATTTGGCTCTATTCCAGACATTACAGATAAAGAGTACTACACAAATTCCTTCCATTATGATGTGCGTAAAAATCCAACTCCTTTTGAAAAATTGGACTTCGAGAAGGTTTATCCAGAAGCGGGTGCATCAGGTGGCTTTATCCATTACTGTGAGTACCCAGTTCTTCAACAAAATCCAAAGGCCTTGGAAGCTGTTTGGGACTATGCTTATGACCGTGTAGGTTATCTAGGAACTAATACTCCGATCGACCGTTGCTACAAGTGTGATTTTGAAGGAGATTTTGAACCAACTGAGAGAGGATTTGCTTGTCCTAACTGTGGGAATAATGATCCTAAAACAGTAGATGTTGTTAAACGGACCTGTGGCTATCTTGGAAATCCGCAAGCGCGTCCGATGGTGAATGGTCGTCACAAGGAAATTGCTGCGCGTGTGAAACACATGAACGGTTCTACTATTAAAACAGCAGGGCATGAAGTAAGAAATTAGAAAGAGATAGAATGGGAAAATATCAATTAGACGATAAGGGCAAGGCCTTGGTTCAACGGTTCCACGAGAAACATTCAAAAGGTGGAGTTAATAAAAAAGACCGAGTGGCTAGCCTTAGAGAGCAATTTTTAAATAAGAATAAGAAAAAGTGAGAGTCCGCTCTCACTTTTCTCTTAGTTGGAGGTAAAGATGATACTACGCAGACCAAGATTGGCAGATAAAGAAACAATTTTAGAGATGATGTCAGAGTTTGAGCAGACTCAATCAGCCCACGATGGTGGATTTTGGGATGCTGAGGGTTTTTCTTACGAGAATTGGCTAGAAACTAACCTTAATAAAGAAATGGGAATAAACTTGCCTGAAAATCGCGTCCCATCAATTCAGTTCGTATTGTTTGATGAATCAGGCCATGCTTTAGGTTTTTTAAATTTACGATTGAGACTGAATGAGGGACTGCTGAATTATGCTGGCCATATCGGCTATTCCATCCGCCCTTCTGAAAGGGGAAAAGGTTATGCTAAGGAAGCTCTCCATCAAGGTCTAAAAATTGCTAAAGAAAAGAATATCAAACGAGCGCTTGTGACTTGTAGCACAGAAAATCCTGCCAGCCGAGCTGTTATCTTAGCTAATGGTGGAGAGTTAGACGATGTTCGAAATGGAACGGAGCGCTATTGGATAGAGTTGGAGTAGAAAGCATGACATGGAATACACCAAAACCAGGAGAGTGGAAAAGTGAAGAACTCAGTCAAGGGCGTATCATTGACTATAAGGCTTTTAACTTTGTGGATGGAGAAGGGGTGCGCAATTCTCTCTATGTAGCCGGCTGCATGTTTCACTGTGAGGGCTGTTACAATGTAGCGACCTGGTCTTTCAATGCAGGAATTCCTTATACGCCAGAATTGGAAGAACAAATCATGGCAGACTTAGCCCAGCCCTATGTTCAAGGATTGACTTTGCTAGGAGGAGAGCCATTCCTCAATACAGGTATTCTTTTGCCCCTTGTAAAACGCATTCGTAAAGAATTGCCAGAAAAAGACATCTGGTCTTGGACAGGCTACACTTGGGAAGAAATGATGCTGGAAACTCCAGATAAGCTAGAACTCTTATCATTGATTGACATCCTTGTCGATGGACGGTATGATAAAAGCAAGCGTAATCTCATGCTACAGTTCCGTGGCTCTTCCAACCAACGGATTATCGATGTGCAAAAGTCTCTCCAAAGTGGAAAGGTAGTCATTTGGGACAAGCTTAACGATGGAAAAGAAAGCTATGAACAGGTGAAGAGAGAATGAAGAAAAAAGAGTTAATAGAAAGACTAGTATCAGAGATAGAGTCGGGAAGAATTAGGACGCTAGGTATCTACGGCCACGGCGCTTCAGGGAAATCAACTTTTGCTCAAGAATTATACCAAGTATTGGATGCTGAAAAGGTAAATTTACTAGAGACAGATCCCTATATTACTTCGGGACGACATTTAGTGGTACCTAAAGAGACACCAGACCAAAAGGTGACAGCATGTTTACCAGTAGCGCATGAGCTGGCAAGTTTACAAAGAGATATTCTTGCTCTGCAAGCGGGTATGGACATCTTAACAATTGAGGAACCCTGGAAGGCTAGTGAAGTCTTATCGGGAGCAAAACCAATTCTGATAGTCGAAGGGATGTCTGTGGGTTTTCTACCCAAGGAACTCTTTGACAAAACCATTTGTTTCTACACAGATGAGGAGACCGAATTAAAGAGGCGACTAGCTCGAGATACGACTGTGAGAAATCGTGATGCATCCTTTATATTAGCTAGTCAGCAGATGAGACGGGAGCAGTATCTACAATACTATAAAGAAACCGAGTCAAGAGCTGATATCTTGGTAGATCAATCAGATGATAAATTTCAAATTAAAACTAACTGTATATAGAAGAAAAGTCAGAAAATCCAGCACTTAAATATGCAAATTCATTAAAATGGAACAAGAAAACAGTTTCATTTAAAAAATTTAAAAAAACCTGTCAAATCCCTTGCAATCGCAGGGGCTTTGTGTTATTCTATTATGGTGCTGTAAATTACAGCTTTAGCTTTGATGCAAGAGGTTGCGACACGCTCGGTTGCATTGCCACGCAACGCGCGTCGGTTTTCTTGTGGAGCTAGCCTATTATCTTAAATAGACGAAAAGGAGAAAAAGATGGCAAACAAAAAAATCCGTATCCGTTTGAAAGCTTACGAACACCGTACGCTTGACACAGCGGCTGCAAAAATCGTAGAATCAGCTACTCGTACAGGTGCACAAGTTGCGGGTCCAATCCCACTTCCAACTGAGCGTAGCCTCTACACAATCATTCGTGCGACTCACAAATACAAAGACTCTCGCGAACAATTTGAAATGCGTACACACAAACGTTTGATCGATATCGTTAACCCAACTCAAAAAACAGTTGACGCTTTGATGAAATTGGATCTTCCAAGTGGTGTAAACGTAGAAATCAAACTTTAATTTAAAGCTTGATAACTTGAGCATAAAAAACGCTCGTTAAAAACTTTTTGAATAAAAAATATAGAAAAGGATCTATTTTCTCATGACAAAAGGAATCTTAGGGAAAAAAGTGGGAATGACTCAAATCTTCACTGAAGCTGGCGAATTGATCCCTGTAACAGTTATTGAAGCAACTCCAAACGTTGTTCTTCAAGTTAAAACTGTTGAAACAGACGGATACAACGCTATCCAAGTTGGTTTCGATGACAAACGCGAAGTATTGAGCAACAAACCTGCTAAAGGACATGTAGCAAAAGCTAACACGGCTCCTAAGCGCTTCATTCGTGAATTCAAAAACGTTGAAGGCTTGGAAGTTGGTGCTGAAATCACAGTTGAAACTTTCGCAGCTGGAGATGTTGTTGACGTAACTGGTACTTCTAAAGGTAAAGGTTTCCAAGGTGTTATCAAACGCCACGGACAATCACGTGGACCTATGGCTCACGGTTCTCGTTACCACCGTCGTCCAGGTTCTATGGGACCTGTTGCACCTAACCGCGTATTCAAAGGTAAAAACCTTGCAGGACGTATGGGTGGCGACCGTGTAACAATTCAAAACCTTGAAGTTGTACAAGTTGTTCCAGAAAAGAACGTTATCCTTATCAAAGGTAACGTACCAGGTGCTAAGAAATCTCTTATCACTATCAAATCAGCAGTTAAAGCTGGTAAATAATAAGGAAAGGGGAATACAGTCAAAATGGCAAATGTAACATTATTCGACCAAACTGGTAAACAAGCGGGCGAAGTTGTTCTTAACGATGCAATCTTTGGTATCGAACCAAACCAATCTGTTGTGTTTGATGTCATCATCAGCCAACGTGCTAGCCTTCGTCAAGGAACTCACGCTGTTAAAAACCGTTCAGCCGTTTCAGGTGGCGGACGCAAACCATGGCGTCAAAAAGGAACTGGACGTGCTCGTCAAGGTTCTATCCGCTCTCCACAATGGCGTGGTGGTGGAATCGTCTTCGGACCAACTCCACGTAGCTATGCGTACAAACTTCCTCAAAAAGTTCGTCGCCTTGCACTAAAATCTGTTTACTCAGAAAAAGTTGCTGAAAACAAATTTGTAGCCGTTGATTCTCTTGAATTTACAGCTCCAAAAACTGCTGAATTTGCAAAAGTTCTTGCAGCTTTGAGCATCGATTCTAAAGTCCTTGTTATTCTTGAAGAAGGAAACGAATTCGCAGCTCTTTCAGCTCGTAACCTTCCAAACGTGAAAGTTGCGACTGCTACAACTGCAAGTGTTCTTGACATCGCAAATAGTGACAAACTTCTTGTTACTCAAGCAGCTATCTCTAAAATCGAGGAGGTTCTTGCATAATGAATTTGTATGATGTTATCAAAAAACCTGTTATCACTGAAAGCTCAATGGCTCAACTTGAAGCAGGAAAATATGTATTTGAAGTTGACACTCGTGCTCACAAACTTTTGATCAAGCAAGCTGTTGAAGCTGCTTTCGAAGGTGTTAAAGTTGCAAATGTTAACACAATCAACGTAAAACCTAAAGCTAAACGTGTTGGACGTTACACTGGTTTTACTAACAAAACTAAAAAAGCTATCATCACTCTTACAGCTGATTCAAAAGCAATCGAGTTGTTTGCTGCTGAAGCTGAATAATCTAAGGAGGAAATATCGTGGGAATTCGTGTTTATAAACCAACAACAAACGGTCGCCGTAATATGACTTCTTTGGATTTCGCTGAAATCACAACAAGCACACCTGAAAAAACTTTGCTTGTTGCTTTGAAGAACAAGGCTGGTCGTAACAACAACGGTCGTATCACAGTTCGTCACCAAGGTGGTGGACACAAACGTTTCTACCGTTTGGTTGACTTTAAACGTAACAAAGATAACGTTGAAGCAGTTGTTAAAACTATCGAGTACGATCCAAACCGTTCTGCAAACATCGCTCTTGTACACTACACTGACGGTGTGAAAGCATACATCATCGCTCCAAAAGGTCTTGAAGTTGGTCAACGTATCGTTTCAGGTCCTGAAGCAGATATCAAAGTAGGTAACGCTCTTCCACTTGCTAACATCCCAGTTGGTACTTTGGTTCACAACATTGAGTTGAAACCAGGTCGTGGTGGTGAATTGGTTCGTGCTGCTGGAGCTTCTGCTCAAGTATTGGGACAAGAAGGTAAATACGTTCTTGTTCGTCTTCAATCAGGCGAAGTTCGTATGATTCTTGGAACTTGTCGTGCTACAGTTGGTGTTGTCGGAAACGAACAACATGGACTTGTAAACCTTGGTAAAGCAGGACGTAGCCGTTGGAAAGGTATCCGCCCAACAGTTCGTGGTTCTGTAATGAACCCTAACGATCACCCACACGGTGGTGGTGAAGGTAAAGCACCAGTTGGTCGTAAAGCACCATCTACTCCATGGGGCAAACCTGCTCTTGGTCTTAAAACTCGTAACAAGAAAGCGAAATCTGACAAACTTATCGTTCGTCGTCGCAACGAGAAATAATTTAAAACTAGTCGCTTAAGCAACTAGGAAATTCCGCCAGCTCGGTAGCGCTCCATGTGAGCGCAAGCCGCTGTGGTACAACATTTAAAGGAGAAAATATAAAAATGGGACGCAGTCTTAAAAAAGGACCTTTCGTCGATGAGCATTTGATGAAAAAAGTTGAAGCTCAAGCTAACGACGAAAAGAAAAAAGTTATCAAAACTTGGTCACGTCGTTCAACGATCTTCCCAAGTTTCATTGGTTACACAATCGCAGTTTATGATGGACGTAAACACGTACCTGTTTACATCCAAGAAGACATGGTAGGTCACAAGCTTGGTGAATTTGCACCAACTCGTACTTACAAAGGTCACGCCGCAGACGACAAGAAGACACGTAGAAAATAAGGAGAACATAAATGGCAGAAATTACTTCAGCTAAAGCAATGGCTCGCACAGTACGTGTTTCACCTCGTAAATCACGTCTTGTTCTTGACAACATCCGTGGTAAAAGCGTAGCCGATGCAATCGCAATTTTGACATTCACTCCAAACAAAGCTGCTGAAATCATCTTGAAAGTTTTGAACTCAGCTGTAGCTAACGCTGAAAACAACTTTGGTTTGGATAAAGCTAACTTGGTAGTATCTGAAGCATTCGCAAACGAAGGACCAACTATGAAACGTTTCCGTCCACGTGCGAAAGGTTCAGCTTCACCAATCAACAAACGTACAGCTCACATCACTGTAGCTGTTGCAGAAAAATAAGGAGGTAAAATCGTGGGTCAAAAAGTACATCCAATTGGTATGCGTGTCGGCATCATCCGTGATTGGGATGCCAAATGGTATGCTGAAAAAGAATACGCGGATTACCTTCATGAAGATCTTGCAATCCGTAAATTCGTTCAAAAAGAACTTGCTGACGCAGCTGTTTCAACTATTGAAATTGAACGCGCAGTAAACAAAGTTAACGTTTCACTTCACACTGCTAAACCAGGTATGGTTATCGGTAAAGGTGGTGCTAACGTTGATGCACTCCGTGCTAAACTTAACAAATTGACTGGAAAACAAGTACACATCAACATCATCGAAATCAAACAACCTGATTTGGATGCTCACCTTGTTGGTGAAGGAATTGCTCGTCAATTGGAGCAACGTGTTGCTTTCCGTCGTGCACAAAAACAAGCAATCCAACGTGCAATGCGTGCTGGAGCTAAAGGAATCAAAACTCAAGTATCAGGTCGTTTGAACGGTGCAGATATCGCCCGTGCTGAAGGATACTCTGAAGGAACTGTTCCACTTCACACACTTCGTGCAGATATCGATTACGCTTGGGAAGAAGCAGACACTACATACGGTAAACTTGGTGTTAAAGTATGGATCTACCGTGGTGAAGTTCTTCCAGCTCGTAAAAACACTAAAGGAGGTAAATAACCAATGTTAGTACCTAAACGTGTTAAACACCGTCGTGAATTCCGTGGTAAAATGCGCGGTGAAGCTAAAGGTGGAAAAGAAGTAGCATTCGGTGAATACGGCCTTCAAGCTACAACTAGCCACTGGATCACTAACCGCCAAATCGAAGCTGCTCGTATCGCCATGACTCGTTACATGAAACGTGGTGGTAAAGTTTGGATTAAAATCTTCCCACACAAATCATACACAGCTAAGGCTATCGGGGTTCGTATGGGATCTGGTAAAGGGGCACCTGAAGGTTGGGTAGCACCAGTTAAACGTGGTAAAGTAATGTTTGAAGTTGCTGGTGTATCTGAAGAGATCGCTCGCGAAGCGCTTCGTCTTGCAAGCCACAAATTGCCAGTTAAATGTAAATTCGTAAAACGTGAAGCAGAATAAGGAGAAGGCATGAAACTTAATGAAGTAAAAGAATTTGTTAAAGAACTTCGTGGTCTTTCTCAAGAAGAACTCGCGAAGCGCGAAAACGAATTGAAAAAAGAATTGTTTGAACTTCGTTTCCAAGCTGCTACTGGTCAATTAGAACAAACAGCTCGCTTGAAAGAAGTTAAAAAACAAATCGCTCGTATCAAAACAGTTCAATCTGAAGCGAAATAATAGACTAGGGAAGGAGAAATTTCAATGGAACGCAATAATCGTAAAGTTCTTGTTGGACGTGTTGTATCTGACAAAATGGACAAGACAATCACAGTTGTAGTTGAAACAAAACGTAACCACCCAGTCTATGGTAAACGTATTAACTACTCTAAAAAATACAAAGCACATGATGAAAACAATGTTGCCAAAGAAGGCGATATCGTACGTATCATGGAAACTCGTCCGCTTTCAGCTACAAAACGTTTCCGTCTTGTAGAAGTCGTTGAAGAAGCGGTTATCATCTAATCAAACCTGAAAGGAGAAAACTGAAATGATTCAAACAGAAACTCGTTTGAAAGTCGCAGACAACAGCGGTGCACGCGAAATCTTGACTATCAAAGTTCTTGGTGGTTCTAAACGTAAATTTGCGAACATCGGTGATGTTATTGTGGCATCTGTAAAACAAGCTACTCCTGGTGGTGCGGTTAAAAAAGGTGACGTTGTTAAAGCAGTTATCGTTCGTACTAAATCAGGTGCTCGTCGTGCTGATGGTTCATACATCAAATTTGACGAAAACGCAGCAGTTATCATCCGTGAAGATAAAACTCCTCGCGGAACACGTATCTTTGGCCCAGTTGCACGTGAATTGCGTGAAGGTGGCTTCATGAAGATCGTGTCACTTGCTCCAGAAGTACTTTAATTGATTGTTCAAAGAAAATTAAAACAAGTCTAGGAAGTAAGACGAAAGCATAACTTAAGTTAGGTGAGTTGAAACTGACGAAGGATTGCTTTAATTTTCACAGAGCAAAAACAAACAAACACAGTCCCCTGGCCTAGCCAGGGTGCCCATTGGGCGTAAGAATAAAAGGAGAAAAAAATGTTTGTAAAAAAAGGCGACAAAGTTCGCGTAATCGCTGGTAAAGATAAGGGAACAGAAGCTGTTGTCCTTACTGCCCTTCCAAAAGTAAACAAAGTTATAGTTGAAGGTGTTAACATCGTTAAGAAACACCAACGTCCAACTAACGAACTTCCTCAAGGTGGTATCATCGAGAAGGAAGCAGCTATCCACGTATCAAACGTTCAAGTTTTGGACAAAAACGGTGTAGCTGGTCGTGTTGGTTACAAATTTGTAGACGGTAAAAAAGTTCGCTACAACAAAAAATCAGGCGAAGTGCTTGATTAATCACGAAGGAAAGGAGAAGTATAATGGCAAATCGTTTAAAAGAAAAATATCTTAATGAAGTAGTTCCTGCTTTGACAGAACAATTCAACTACTCATCAGTGATGGCTGTGCCTAAAGTAGATAAGATCGTTTTGAACATGGGTGTTGGTGAAGCTGTATCAAACGCTAAAAGCCTTGAAAAAGCTGCTGAAGAATTGGCGCTTATCTCAGGTCAAAAACCACTTATCACTAAAGCTAAAAAATCAATCGCCGGCTTCCGTCTTCGTGAAGGTGTTGCGATCGGTGCAAAAGTTACCCTTCGTGGTGAACGTATGTACGAATTCTTGGATAAATTGGTTTCAGTTTCACTTCCACGTGTGCGTGACTTCCATGGTGTTCCAACAAAATCATTTGATGGACGCGGAAACTACACACTTGGTGTGAAAGAACAATTGATCTTCCCAGAAATCAACTTTGATGACGTTGACAAAACTCGTGGTCTTGATATCGTTATCGTAACTACTGCTAACACTGACGAAGAGTCACGTGCATTGCTTACAGGCCTTGGAATGCCTTTTGCAAAATAATATAGGAGGTATAACTAATGGCTAAAAAATCTATGATTGCTAAGAACAAACGCCCAGCGAAGTTCTCTACTCAAGCATACACTCGCTGTGAACGTTGTGGACGTCCACACTCAGTTTACCGCAAGTTTAAACTTTGCCGTGTTTGCTTCCGTGAATTGGCATATAAAGGTCAAATCCCTGGTGTAACAAAAGCATCTTGGTAATTTAAGATATCAAGGGCGTCAAAACTCCAAGTGAAAATAGGAAACTTGACGAAGAAACTTTAGTTTCTAGAAAAGTTTATCTTTTTCACACAGAGTTTAGCCCGGGTTCAGTTGGGCTTGCCAATTTGAACACGAGCTACAGCTTTGGCAAAAAAGACCAATTTGCTTTGGAGCATGGCTCCTGCATCAAATTGCCTATTTTTGCTCTTGCTGTTACGCTCTTTGTATCATGTATTAACTAGCAAGTGCAACTTGCAAACTACTAGTAAGAGGAGAAAAATAAAATGGTTATGACTGACCCAATCGCAGACTTCCTAACTCGTATTCGTAACGCTAACCAAGCAAAACACGAAGTACTTGAAGTACCTGCATCAAACATCAAAAAAGGGATTGCAGAAATCCTTAAACGCGAAGGTTTTGTTAAGAACGTAGAAATCATCGAAGATGACAAACAAGGCATCATCCGTGTATTCCTTAAATACGGACCAAACGGTGAAAAAGTTATCACAAACTTGAAACGTGTTTCTAAACCAGGACTTCGTGTATACAAAAAACGTGAAGACCTTCCAAAAGTACTTAACGGCCTTGGAATTGCTATCCTTTCAACTTCTGAAGGTTTGCTTACTGATAAAGAAGCACGCCAAAAGAACGTTGGTGGAGAAGTTATCGCTTACGTTTGGTAATATTTAGCTCCCAATTTCTTTGTGACTCGTCGTTATCGTCTCTTGCCTAACCTAAAGTTATGCCTGCGAGACGATGCCTAGATTCACTTTGAAATTAAAACCTAAATATTCCTTTAAATCGAGAAATCGATTTAACCCCGTGAAAACTGGCCAACATGGCCTGACAATTTAACAGGAGAATAAAAACATGTCACGTATTGGTAATAAAGTTATCGTGTTGCCTGCTGGTGTTGAAATCACTAACAATGACAACGTTGTAACTGTAAAAGGACCTAAAGGAGAACTTACTCGTGAGTTCTCAAAAGATATTGAAATTCGTGTGGAAGGTACTGAAGTAACTCTTCACCGTCCAAACGATTCAAAAGAAATGAAAACTATCCACGGAACTACTCGTGCTCTTTTGAACAACATGGTTATTGGTGTATCAGAAGGATTCAAGAAACAACTTGAAATGCGTGGGGTTGGTTACCGTGCACAACTTCAAGGATCAAAACTTGTTTTGGCTGTTGGTAAATCACATCCAGACGAAGTTGAAGCTCCAGAAGGAATTACTTTTGAACTTCCAAACCCAACAACAATCGTTGTTAGCGGAATTTCAAAAGAAGTAGTTGGTCAAACAGCTGCTTACGTACGTAGCCTTCGTTCACCAGAACCATACAAAGGTAAAGGTATCCGTTACGTTGGCGAATATGTTCGTCTTAAAGAAGGTAAAACAGGTAAATAATATTGAGTGGTTGATTTTCAGCCACCAATATCATTTCCAACTTTGTGCATAGCACACGATTTAAAACTAAAGAGGTGAAAACTGTGATTTCTAAACCAGATAAAAACAAACTCCGCCAAAAACGCCACCGTCGCGTTCGCGGAAAACTCTCTGGAACTGCTGATCGCCCACGTTTGAACGTATTCCGTTCTAATACAGGCATCTACGCTCAAGTTATTGATGACGTAGCGGGTGTAACGCTCGCAAGTGCTTCAACTCTTGACAAAGAAGTTTCAAAAGGAACAAAAACTGAACAAGCCGTTGCTGTCGGTAAACTCGTTGCAGAACGTGCAAACGCTAAAGGTATTTCAGAAGTGGTGTTCGACCGCGGTGGATATCTATATCACGGACGTGTGAAAGCTTTGGCTGATGCAGCTCGTGAAAACGGATTGAAATTCTAATAGGAGGACACTAGAAAATGGCATTTAAAGACAATGCAGTTGAATTAGAAGAACGCGTAGTTGCTGTTAACCGTGTTACTAAAGTTGTTAAAGGTGGACGTCGTCTTCGTTTTGCAGCTCTTGTAGTCGTTGGTGACCACAATGGTCGCGTAGGATTTGGTACTGGTAAAGCTCAAGAAGTTCCAGAAGCAATCCGCAAAGCAGTAGAAGATGCTAAGAAAAACTTGATCGAAGTTCCTATGGTTGGAACAACAATCCCACACGAAGTTATTTCAGAATTCGGTGGAGCTAAAGTATTGTTGAAACCTGCTGTAGAAGGTTCTGGGGTTGCCGCTGGTGGTGCTGTTCGTGCCGTTATCGAGTTGGCAGGTGTAGCTGATGTTACATCTAAATCTCTTGGCTCAAATACTCCAATCAACATTGTTCGTGCAACTGTTGAAGGTTTGAAACAATTGAAACGCGCTGAAGAAGTTGCTGCCCTTCGTGGTATTTCAGTTTCTGATTTGGCATAAGAAAGGGGATAAAATGGCTCAAATTAAAATTACTTTGACTAAGTCTCCAATCGGACGCATTCCATCACAACGTAAAACTGTTGTAGCACTTGGACTTGGCAAATTGAACAGCTCTGTTATTAAAGAAGATAACCCAGCAGTACGTGGTATGATCACTGCAGTATCTCACTTGGTAACAGTTGAAGAAGTAAACTAATTAAATTTTAGGGGATGTGCAGTATACCATCCCCTAAAACTAGATATAGTCATCTTTGATGACAAACGTATAGGCGAGTTGATAGGAGAGACAACCTTTTCTCTCTTATCGGCGCTAGCATTTTACAAAAGAGGAGAAAATATATAATGAAACTTCATGAATTGAAACCTGCAGAAGGTTCTCGTAAAACTCGTAACCGTGTTGGTCGTGGTACTTCATCAGGTAACGGTAAAACATCTGGTCGTGGTCAAAAAGGTCAAAAAGCTCGTAGCGGTGGCGGAGTACGTCTTGGTTTTGAAGGTGGACAAACTCCATTGTTCCGTCGTCTTCCAAAACGTGGATTCACTAACATCAACGCTAAAGAATACGCAATTGTTAACCTTGACCAATTGAACGTCTTTGAAGATGGTGCAGAAGTAACTCCAGTTGTTCTTATCGAATCAGGAATTGTTAAAGCTGAAAAATCAGGTATCAAAATTCTTGGTAACGGTGAGTTGACTAAGAAATTGTCTGTAAAAGCAGCTAAATTCTCTAAATCAGCTGAAGAAGCTATCACTGCTAAAGGTGGTTCAGTAGAAGTCATCTAAGAGAGGTGACCTATGTTTTTTAAATTATTGAGAGAAGCCTTCAAAGTCAAGCAAGTTCGATCAAAAATTCTTTTTACAATTTTTATCGTCTTTGTCTTCCGTATCGGGACTAGCATTACGGTTCCATGGGTGAATGCCAATAGCTTGAATGCTTTGAGTGGTCTATCTTTTCTAAATATGTTAAGTTTGGTGTCTGGTAATGCCATGAAAAACTTTTCAGTTTTTGCACTTGGTGTTAGTCCATACATTACTGCTTCTATCGTTGTCCAACTCTTACAAATGGATTTATTACCGAAGTTTGTAGAGTGGGGCAAACAAGGGGAAGTTGGTCGTAGAAAGTTGAATCAGGCAACGCGATATATTGCCCTTGTTCTTGCATTCGTGCAATCTATCGGAATTACTGCTGGTTTTAATGCTTTATCTGGAGCCAAACTTTTGACTGTTCCTTTAACACCACAAGTTTTCCTTGTGATTGGAGCAATACTAACAGCGGGTAGTATGATTGTAACTTGGTTGGGAGAGCAAATTACTGATAAGGGTTATGGAAATGGTGTTTCCATGATTATCTTTGCGGGGATTGTTGCTTCAATTCCTGATATGATCAAGGGTATCTATGTTGACTACTTTGTCAATGTACCAAGCAGTCGCTTGACTTCATCCCTCATTTTTGTTGCTATCTTAATTGTAGCAGTCTTATTGATCGTTTACTTTACAACTTATGTTCAACAAGCTGAATATAAGATACCAATTCAGTATACTAAGGTAGCACAAGGAGCACCGTCAAGTTCCTATCTTCCATTGAAGATTAACCCTGCAGGAGTTATTCCAGTTATCTTTGCTAGCTCAATTACAGCAGCACCAGCGGCAATTTTACAATTTGTAAGTGCATCTGGTCTTGATTGGGCCTGGGTACGTAGTGCTCAGGAGTTGCTATCTACAACAGCCCCTACAGGTATCGCTTTGTACGCTCTGTTGATTATCCTCTTTACATTCTTCTATACATTTGTACAGATTAATCCAGAGAAGGCGGCAGAAAATTTGCAAAAGAGCGGTGCTTATATCCACGGTGTCCGTCCTGGTAAAGGGACAGAAGAGTATATGTCAAAACTTCTTCGTCGTCTCGCAACAGTCGGTTCCCTCTTCCTAGGTGTTATTTCTATTTTACCTATTGTAGCTAAGGATTTATTCGGTCTTTCAGAAGTCGTTGCTTTTGGGGGAACAAGTCTTTTGATCATTATCTCAACAGGTATTGAAGGAATTAAACAATTGGAAGGTTATTTATTGAAACGTAAGTATGTTGGTTTCATGAATACAACAGAATAATTGTAATAGAAAAGAAAATTCACTATTGCTCAGAGAGTGGAGTTTAAAAATCAAAGACCTTGTCAGATTTTTATCTCCTCTCTTCTATTTTGTTTTTAAATAGGAGTTGAAATGAATTTTTGCTTCTATTTAAAAACAAAAAAGGAGTTTGAATCATGAATCTTTTGATTATGGGCTTACCTGGTGCAGGTAAGGGTACACAAGCAGCAAAAATTGTTGAACAATTTCATGTTGCTCATATCTCAACAGGTGATATGTTCCGTGCAGCAATGGCTAACCAAACTGAAATGGGTGTCTTAGCTAAGTCTTATATCGACAAAGGTGAGTTGGTTCCAGATGAAGTTACAAACGGAATCGTAAAAGAGCGTCTTTCACAAGATGACATTAAAGAAACGGGTTTCTTGTTGGACGGATACCCACGTACAATTGAGCAAGCTCATGCCTTGGATAAAACTTTAGCTGAATTAGGGATTGAGCTTGAAGGTGTTATTAACATCGAAGTAAATCCAGATTGTCTTTTGGAGCGTTTGAGTGGTCGTATCATTCACCGTGAAACTGGCGAAACTTTCCATAAAGTTTTCAACCCACCAGTTGACTACAAAGAAGAAGACTATTACCAACGTGAAGATGACAAACCTGAAACAGTAAAACGTCGTTTGGATGTTAATATTGCCCAAGGTGAACCAATTATTGCCCACTATCGTGCAAAAGGTTTGGTACATGATATCGAAGGTAACCAAGATATCAATGATGTCTTTGCAGATATCGAAAAAGTATTGACAAAATTGAAATAAAAGCGTTTTTCATGCTTGCAAAATGTCTCTACAAATGTTATACTGAGTTAGTCTGACTTATAATTGTTGTCTCTGTGTCTAGAGGCATCAAATCGAAATTTATGGAGGTACTTTTGCGTGGCAAAAGACGATGTGATTGAAGTTGAAGGTAAAGTAGTTGATACTATGCCGAATGCAATGTTTACGGTTGAACTTGAAAATGGACATCAGATTTTAGCAACAGTTTCTGGTAAAATTCGTAAAAACTATATTCGTATTTTAGCGGGAGATCGTGTTACTGTCGAAATGAGTCCATATGACTTGACACGTGGACGTATCACTTACCGCTTTAAATAATCGAAAAACTTGGAGGGATAAGAAATGAAAGTAAGACCATCGGTCAAACCAATTTGCGAATACTGTAAAGTAATTCGTCGTAATGGTCGTGTTATGGTAATTTGCCCAGCAAATCCAAAACACAAACAACGTCAAGGATAAGATAGAAAGGAGAAAACATGGCTCGTATTGCTGGAGTTGACATTCCAAATGACAAACGCGTAGTAATTTCATTGACTTATGTGTACGGTATCGGACTTCCAACATCTAAGAAAATCTTGGCAGCTGCTGGAATTTCAGAAGATGTACGTGTTCGCGATCTTACACCAGATCAAGAAGATGCTATCCGTCGTGAAGTGGATGCAATTAAAGTTGAAGGTGACCTTCGTCGTGAAGTTAACTTGAACATCAAACGTTTGATGGAAATCGGTTCATACCGTGGTATCCGTCACCGTCGTGGACTTCCTGTCCGTGGACAAAACACTAAAAACAACGCTCGCACTCGTAAAGGTAAAGCTGTTGCGATTGCTGGTAAGAAAAAATAATATAGGAGGTAAAAGTCTTGGCTAAACCAACACGTAAACGTCGTGTGAAAAAGAATATCGAATCTGGTATTGCTCATATTCACGCTACATTTAATAACACTATTGTTATGATTACTGATGTGCATGGTAATGCAATTGCTTGGTCATCAGCTGGTGCTCTTGGTTTCAAAGGTTCTCGTAAATCTACACCATTTGCTGCTCAAATGGCTTCTGAAGCTGCTGCTAAATCTGCACAAGAACACGGTCTTAAGTCAGTTGAAGTTACTGTTAAAGGTCCAGGTTCTGGTCGTGAGTCAGCTATTCGTGCTCTTGCTGCCGCTGGTCTTGAAGTAACAGCAATTCGTGATGTGACTCCAGTGCCACACAATGGTGCTCGTCCTCCAAAACGTCGCCGTGTATAATCATAACCTTACACTGCTTTTCGTTTAAGAGGGAGTAACTAAATGATCGAGTTTGAAAAACCAAATATAACAAAAATTGATGAAAATAAAGATTATGGCAAGTTTGTAATCGAACCGCTTGAACGTGGTTACGGTACAACACTTGGTAACTCTCTTCGTCGTGTACTTCTAGCTTCTCTTCCAGGGGCTGCTGTAACATCTATCAATATCGAAGGTGTATTGCATGAATTTGATACAGTTCCGGGTGTTCGCGAAGACGTGATGCAAATCATTCTGAACATCAAAGGTATTGCAGTAAAATCTTACGTTAAAGACGAAAAGATCATTGAACTAGATGTGCAAGGTCCTGCTGAAATTACAGCTGGAGATATCTTGACAGATAGCGACATTGAAATTGTAAATCCAGATCATTATCTCTTTACAATCGGTGAAGGTTCTTCTCTAAAAGCGACAATGACTGTTAACAGTGGTCGTGGATATGTACCTGCTGATGAAAACAAAAAAGATAATGCACCAGTTGGAACACTTGCTGTAGATTCTATTTATACACCAGTTACAAAAGTCAACTATCAAGTTGAACCTGCTCGTGTAGGTAGCAATGATGGTTTCGACAAATTAACCCTTGAAATCTTGACTAATGGAACAATTATTCCAGAAGATGCTTTAGGGCTTTCAGCACGTATCTTGACAGAGCACCTTGATTTGTTTACAAATCTTACAGAGATTGCTAAGTCAGCAGAAGTGATGAAAGAAGCTGATACTGAATCGGACGACCGTATCTTGGAGCGTACGATTGAGGAACTTGACTTGTCTGTGCGTTCATACAACTGTTTGAAACGTGCCGGTATCAACACTGTGCATGATTTGACAGAAAAATCTGAAGCAGAGATGATGAAAGTAAGAAATCTTGGACGCAAGAGTTTGGAAGAAGTGAAAGTCAAACTCATTGATTTGGGTCTTGGATTAAAAGATAAATAAAGGAGGAATAAATGGCTTACCGTAAACTAGGACGCACTAGCTCACAACGTAAAGCAATGCTTCGCGATTTGACAACTGACCTTTTGATCAATGAATCAATCGTGACAACTGAAGCTCGTGCTAAAGAAATCCGTAAAACTGTTGAAAAAATGATTACTCTAGGTAAACGTGGTGATTTGCATGCACGTCGTCAAGCAGCTGCTTTCGTACGTAATGAAATCGCATCTGAAAACTATGATGAAGCAACTGATAAGTACACTTCTACTACAGCACTTCAAAAATTGTTCTCAGAAATCGCACCTCGTTATGCTGAACGTAACGGTGGATACACTCGTATCCTTAAAACTGAACCACGTCGTGGTGATGCAGCGTCAATGGCGATCATCGAATTAGTATAAAATCATCAATTTTGTTGAGTGTTATGATGATGGAGTCTTGTGCTCTTAGTCTAGCTCTGGTCTACCGCTAGGACTTATGTCCTAGCGGGAACACTCATCATAAGATGATAAGGTAGACGCTTGTTTACGAAATTGTTTTTACTTAAGAACAATTTCGTAAGCAGGCGTTTTTGAGTATTTTAGTAAGAAATATGCTATACTATTGAAAAAGAAAATCAACAATGTTCATTTTCTCAAAAATATTCTATAAAGAGGTTATGTGCCAATAAATTATCAGTTTTAAGTTCTAAACTAGCGACTTGGTAAAAAATATTAGCCTGGTACAAGATCACCTAAGAGATTTTTTTAGGGTTTCAACTTGGATAATTATTCACTATTAAGTGATTTAGTTACTCTATCCTCCTTTTTCATTTTATTTTTGTCCAAAATGGATATCGTTTTGTGTTAGAAATGGAGTTTAATCATGAAAGCTATTATTACTGTTGTTGGTAAAGATAAATCTGGAATTGTTGCAGGTGTTGCGACAAAAATTGCTGAATTAGGCTTAAATATTGATGATATCTCACAAACAGTCTTAGACGAATTCTTTACTATGATGGCTGTGGTATCTAGTGATGAAAAACAAGATTTTACACATCTTAGAAACGAATTTGAGGTTTTTGGTCAGACTTTGAATGTCAAAATCAATATTCAAAGTGCAGCTATTTTTGATGCTATGTACAATATCTAGGAGGTATTTATGGATATTAGACAAGTTACCGAAACAATCGCAATGATTGAGGAGCAAAACTTTGACATTAGAACCATTACCATGGGGATTTCCCTTTTGGACTGTATCGATCCAGATATCAATCGTGCTGCAGAAAAAATATATGAAAAAATTACTACAAAAGCAGCTAATTTAGTGGCTGTTGGAGATGAAATTGCGGCTGAGTTAGGAATTCCTATTGTGAATAAACGTGTGTCAGTAACTCCAATTTCCTTGATTGGTGCTGCTACCGATGCGACGGATTATGTAGTCTTAGCTAAAGCACTGGATAAAGCTGCGAAAAAAATTGGTGTTGACTTTATTGGTGGTTTTTCAGCCTTGGTACAAAAGGGTTATCAAAAAGGTGATGAAATCCTTATCAACTCCATTCCTCGTGCTTTGGCAGAAACGGATAAGGTGTGTTCATCAGTAAATATTGGTTCGACTAAATCGGGTATCAATATGACTGCAGTAGCGGATATGGGACGCATTATCAAGGAAACAGCTTCTTTATCTGATATGGGGGCGGCTAAACTGGTTGTATTTGCCAACGCGGTAGAGGACAATCCTTTTATGGCAGGCGCTTTTCATGGGGTTGGTGAAGCAGATGTCATTATCAATGTCGGTGTTTCTGGTCCAGGTGTTGTTAAACGTGCCTTGGAAAAGGTTCGTGGTCAGAGCTTTGATGTTGTTGCTGAAACTGTTAAAAAGACAGCCTTCAAGATTACCCGCATTGGTCAATTAGTCGGTCAAATGGCTAGTGAGCGACTTGGAGTTGATTTTGGAATTGTCGATTTGAGTTTGGCTCCAACTCCAGCAGTGGGTGATTCTGTAGCCCGTGTCCTTGAGGAAATGGGGTTAGAGACAGTTGGGACTCATGGAACGACTGCTGCCTTGGCTCTCTTGAACGACCAAGTTAAAAAAGGTGGAGTTATGGCTTGCAACCAAGTTGGTGGTTTGTCTGGTGCCTTTATCCCAGTTTCTGAGGACGAGGGGATGATTGCTGCTGTGCAAAATGGCTCCCTTAATTTGGAAAAACTAGAAGCTATGACGGCTATCTGTTCAGTTGGTTTGGATATGATTGCCATTCCTGAAGATACACCTGCAGAAACAATTGCGGCGATGATTGCGGATGAAGCTGCTATCGGAGTCATCAATATGAAAACAACTGCTGTACGTATTATTCCAAAAGGAAAAGAAGGCGATATGATTGAATTTGGTGGCCTTTTGGGAACGGCTCCAGTCATGAAAGTTAACGGTGCCTCGTCTGTTGACTTCATTGCACGTGGAGGGCAAATCCCGGCTCCGATCCATAGTTTTAAAAATTAAAAAGAAGTGGAATCTGTTTAAGTTGGGTTTAAGGAAAGACAGGTATACTATAGTCATTAAATAAAGACCTCCTAACTTTATTTAATTAAAATCCTAACTTTTTCATAATAATCTCCTACAAAAGTCACTCTTTGGAGTGACTTTTGTTTTATATCAAGATAAAATAAAGAAAGTAGCATGTTCAAATTTGTAAATTTGTTCAAAAATAAGATGATTTAAAGGATAAAACCAGTTTTTTCATTCTGTAAAATGGGCTAAAACCTTGCTATTATTGGCTTTTTGAAAAATTATGGTATAATAGTAGTAGTTTTAATAGATGGAGTTGAATTTTGAAAAAACGCTTTCGTGTAAAAAAAGAGAAAGATTTTAGTGCAATATTTAAAAAAGGGGAGAGTTTTGCTAATCGTAAATTTGTTATTTATCGATTAGAAAATAATGAACAGCATTTTCGAGTTGGTCTATCTGTCAGTAAAAAATTAGGAAACGCTGTCACGAGGAATCAGATCAAGAGAAGAATTCGACATATTCTGATTGAACATAAAAATCAGCTGGTTGAAAATGTAGATTTTGTTGTGATTGCTCGAAAAGGTGTTGAGATCTTGGACTACGCGGAAATGGAAAAAAATCTACTTCACGTATTAAAGTTATCAAAGATTTACCAGGAAGGAAATGGGAGTGAAAAAGAAATTACAGTTGACTAGCTTAATGGTGCTTGCTTTATTTGTGATGAGCGCCTGCACGGCTAGTGGTACGACGAGTGAGATTACAGCTGAATCAACAGGTTTTTGGAGTAAATTTGTTTATTTTTTTGCTGAAACCATTCGCTTTTTATCATTTGATACAAGTATTGGTCTGGGGATTATTTTATTTACCCTTCTAATCAGAACCATTCTTTTACCAGTCTTTCAGATACAAATGGTGGCATCTAGAAAGATGCAAGAAGTACAACCACTGGTTAAGGAGTTGCGAGAACGTTATCCGGGACGGGATATGGAGAGCCGTACCAAGTTGGACCAAGAAATGCGTCAGTTGTTCAAGCAACATGGTGTCAAACAGTCAGCTTCTCTTTGGCCAATCTTAATCCAAATGCCAGTCTTGTTGGCCTTGTTCCAAGCTTTGAGTAGGGTAGAATTTCTAAAAACGGGTCATTTCTTATGGATTAACCTTGGTGGTGTTGATACGACTTTCGTTTTGCCTATTTTGGCAGCTATCTTTACTTTCCTTAGCACCTGGTTATCCAATAAGGCCATGGTTGAGAAAAATGGCGCCATGACAGGAATGATGTATGCAATGCCAGTCATGATTTTCTTCTTTGCCATGTATTCACCAAGTGGGGTTGCCTTATACTGGGCGGTATCCAATGCTTATCAGGTGCTCCAAACCTATCTGCTCAACAATCCATTCAAGATTATTGCAGAGCGTGAGGCGGGAGTACAGGCTAAGAAGGATTTAGAAATCAAGAAGAGAAAAGCTCTCAAGAAAGCACAGAAAAAGAAAAAGTAAGGAGGAATCTTGTAATGGTATTATTTACAGGTTCAACTGTTGAGGAAGCAATCCAAACGGGATTGAAGGAATTGGGGATTCCTAGAATGAAGGCACATATTAAGGTTGTCTCAAGGGAGAAAAAAGGTTTCTTTGGTCTTTTTGGGAAGAAACCTGCGCAAGTTGATATCGAAGCAATTAGTGAGACAACTGTTGTGAAGGCAAATCAGCAAGCAGTCAAAGGAGTTCCAAAGGAAGTTAATGCTAAGAACGAACCCGTTAAGACTGTTAGTGAAGCAACAGTAGACTTAGGTCATGTTGTTGAAGCAATCAAGAAAATCGAGGAAGAAGGACAAGGAATCTCTGAAGAGGTTAAGGCCGAAATTCTAAAAAATGAGAAAGAAGCTAGTACAATTTTAGAGGAGACTGGTCATATTGCCATTCTAAAAGATTTACTGCCAGAAGAATCTAAAGAGCAGGAGGAAGTCGAGCAGAATGATGATTTAGAAAATCTAGGTTTGAAGATTGAACCGACCTATGATATTGACCAGGTGGTCGAAGAAGTGACCAACTATGTTCAAGGTATTATTGATGATATGGATGTTGAGGGAGCAATTTCAAGTACCTCAAATCGCCGTTCTATCAATATGCAAATTGATACTAATGAACCGGGCCGTATTATCGGTTACCATGGTAAGGTTTTGAAATCTCTTCAGCTTTTAGCACAAAATTATCTTTATAACCGCTATTCAAGAACCTTCTATATTACCATCAATGTTAATGATTATGTAGAACACCGTGCAGAAGTCTTGCAGAGCTATGCACAGAAATTAGCTACACGTGTCCTAGAAGAGGGGCGTAGTCAGGTGACTGATCCAATGTCTAGCAGCGAACGTAAAATCATCCATCGTATCATTTCACGTATGGAGGGTGTCACTAGTTATTCAGAAGGTGATGAACCAAATCGTTACGTTGTGGTTGATACAGAATAATCAAAGCAAAATCAGGGGCACCCTGATTTTTTGCTAGCTAAGGGAGGTTGATCCTATGTTGAATACAATGAGAGAATATCTAGCTTACTCTGGTTTACAGTATCAAAAACCCGAGAAGGCAGGTCAAGAAGCTGAAAATATGCTTTATTTGAGAAGCAAGGGGCAGGAGGCCAGAAAGGTCTTTACACACTTAGCCAAGGCTTTTCAAGAAAGACATCCAGAATGGGATCTCCAAGGGACGAGTCAGTGGATGAATCAAGCCCAACGTTTGCGACCGCATTTCTGGGCCTATCTACAGCGTGAGGGAGAAGTGACAGAGCCTATGTTGGCTCTTCGTTTATATGGGAGCCCTTCTGATTTTGGAGTTTCACTAGAAGTGAGTTTTATAGAACGTAAGAAGGATGATAAAACTTTAGACAAACAGGCCAAGGTCCTAGAAGTTCCAGTAGTAGACGGAATTTACTATCTAGTCTACTCAAATGGAGAAAGTCACAAGATGGAGGCTACTGAGGAAAATCGTCAAATTTTAAGAGAAAAATTATCCCATCAGGAAGTCCGCAAAGTTTTAGTGAAGGTAGATGTTCCAGTGGCCGAAAATTCATCTGAAGAAGAAATCGTAGAAGCCCTACTGGAATCTTATGAAACAATTCTTCCCTTTTATCTAGCTACGAGAAAATAAGATAAACCGTAAAATATCATAAATCATACAGTCCAAGAGTGAACAGTCCGCTGTGTAATTCTTGGTCTTTTTGTTTCCGTTTTCAAAGTATATAATAAACTTACAAAAACAATTCAAAAGGAGAACAATTATGGAAGTCATTTCAAGTGTTCTAAATTGGTTTTCTAGCAATATTTTGCAGAATCCCGCATTTTTCGTAGGTTTATTGGTGTTGATAGGATATGCACTTTTGAAAAAACCTGCTCATGATGTTTTCTCAGGTTTCGTTAAAGCAACAGTAGGCTATATGTTGCTCAACGTGGGTGCTGGTGGTTTGGTTACAACTTTCCGTCCAATCTTGGCAGCCCTTAACTACAAATTCCAAATTGGTGCAGCGGTTATCGACCCTTACTTTGGACTTGCTGCAGCAAACAACAAAATTGCAGCTGAATTTCCAGATTTTGTCGGAACTGCAACTACAGCTCTGTTGATCGGTTTTGGAGTAAATATCTTGCTTGTAGCTCTACGCAAGATTACGAAAGTAAGAACCCTCTTTATTACTGGTCACATCATGGTACAACAAGCTGCGACTGTATCTCTTATGGTTCTATTCTTAGTCCCACAATTGCGCAATGCTTATGGTACAGCAGCAATCGGTATCATCTGTGGCCTTTACTGGGCAGTTAGTTCAAATATGACTGTTGAGGCAACTCAACGTCTGACTGGTGGTGGCGGATTTGCGATTGGTCACCAACAACAATTTGCAATCTGGTTTGTAGATAAAGTGGCAGGACGCTTTGGTAAGAAAGAAGAAAGTCTAGACAATCTTAAATTGCCTAAGTTCCTCTCAATCTTCCATGATACTGTTGTTGCATCTGCTACTTTGATGCTCGTATTCTTTGGAGCCATTCTGTTAATCTTGGGTCCAGATATTATGTCTAATAAAGAAGTCATCACTTCAGGAACTCTATTCAATCCTGCAAAACAAGATTTCTTTATGTACATTATCCAAACAGCCTTCACCTTCTCAGTTTACTTGTTCGTTTTGATGCAAGGTGTCCGCATGTTCGTATCTGAGTTGACAAATGCCTTCCAAGGTATTTCAAACAAATTGTTGCCTGGTTCATTCCCAGCAGTCGACGTTGCAGCTTCTTATGGATTCGGTTCTCCAAACGCGGTCTTATCAGGATTTGCCTTTGGTTTGATTGGTCAATTGATTACAATTGTCTTGCTCATCGTCTTTAAAAACCCTGTCCTTATTATTACAGGATTTGTACCAGTGTTCTTTGATAATGCAGCCATCGCGGTCTATGCTGATAAGCGTGGCGGATGGAAAGCAGCCGTTATCCTATCCTTCATTTCAGGTGTCCTCCAAGTTGCTCTAGGAGCTCTCTGTGTAGCCCTTCTCGACTTAGCATCTTACGGTGGTTACCATGGAAATATCGACTTTGAATTCCCATGGCTTGGATTTGGCTATATCTTCAAATACCTCGGTATCGTTGGTTATGTACTTGTATGTCTCTTCTTGCTCGTTATTCCTCAACTTCAATTTGCAAAAGCAAAAGATAAAGAGAAATATTACAACGGTGAAGTTCAAGAAGAAGCTTAGTGTCTAGAAAAGGAGAAATAAAATGGTTAAAGTATTAGCAGCGTGCGGAAATGGAATGGGTTCATCTATGGTTATCAAGATGAAGGTTGAAAATGCCCTCCGTAAGCTTAATCAAACAGACTTTACAGTCAATTCATGCAGTGTCGGTGAAGCAAAAGGTTTAGCAGCAGGCTATGACATCGTAATCGCTTCTCTTCATTTGATCCAAGAATTGGAAGGTCGGACTAATGGGAAGTTAATCGGGCTTGACAACTTGATGGATGATAAAGAAATCACTGAAAAACTCAGTCAAGCACTACAGTAAAAGGTTGGAGGGGGCTGGACAGAAACTGGGAGTTATCGTTTCTGTCCTTCTCCCTCTTTAAATAAAGGAGGCAGATATGAATTTAAAACAAGCTTTAATTGACAATGACTCAATCCGACTAGGCTTAGAGGCTAAAGATTGGAAGGAAGCAGTCAAGGTAGCAGTAGATCCCTTGATTGAAAGTGGAGCAATTTTGCCAGAGTATTACGATGCTATTATCGAATCAACTGAAGAGTATGGCCCTTACTATATCTTAATGCCAGGTATGGCTATGCCCCATGCTAGACCAGAAGCTGGAGTGCAAAGAGATGCCTTTTCATTGATCACCTTACAAAATCCTGTTGTATTTTCAGATGGGAAAGAGGTCTCTGTTTTGTTAGCACTAGCGGCAACAAGCTCAAAAATTCACACAAGTGTAGCCATTCCACAAATCATTGCCTTGTTTGAATTAGAAGATTCTATTGCACGTTTACAGGCTTGCCAGACTAAAGAAGATGTCTTGGCGATGATCGAAGAATCTAAGGATAGCCCTTATCTTGAAGGATTGGATTTGGAAAGTTAGAAAGAGGAATAAAGAAATGACAAAAAGAATACCTAATTTACAAGTTGCATTAGACCATTCAGACTTGCAAGGAGCGATTAAAGCAGCTGTTTCTGTTGGTCACGAAGTAGATATTATCGAAGCTGGAACTGTTTGCTTGCTTCAAGTTGGAAGTGAACTGGTTGAAGTCTTACGTAGCCTTTTCCCAGATAAGATTATTGTAGCAGACACAAAATGTGCCGATGCTGGTGGAACAGTTGCCCAAAATAATGCCGTTCGTGGAGCAGATTGGATGACTTGTATCTGTTGTGCAACCATCCCTACTATGGAAGCAGCTCTAAAGGCTATCAAGGCTGAACGTGGAGACCGAGGAGAAATCCAAATCGAGCTTTATGGTGATTGGACTTTTGAACAAGCTCAGCTTTGGCTAGATGCAGGTATCTCACAAGCTATCTATCACCAATCTCGTGATGCCCTTCTTGCTGGTGAAACTTGGGGTGAAAAAGACCTTAATAAGGTTAAAAAACTCATTGACATGGGCTTCCGTGTTTCTGTAACAGGTGGTCTAGATGTAGATACTCTCAAACTCTTTGAAGGCGTTGATGTCTTTACCTTTATTGCAGGTCGTGGAATTACAGAGGCTGCCGATCCAGCAGGAGCAGCGCGCGCCTTCAAGGATGAAATCAAACGAATTTGGGGGTAAACCATGGCACGTCCAATTGGAATTTATGAAAAGGCAACCCCGACACACTTTACTTGGCTAGAACGTTTAAATTTTGCCAAGGAGTTAGGCTTTGATTTTGTCGAGATGTCTATTGACGAACGTGATGAGCGCTTAGCAAGACTTGACTGGAGCAAGGAAGAGCGCTTGGAAGTTGTCAAAGCGATTTATGAAACTGGTGTTCGTATTCCCTCTATCTGTTTTTCAGGCCATCGTCGTTACCCATTGGGATCGAATGATCCAGTTCTAGAGGAAAAATCTCTGGAACTCATGAAAAAATGTATCGAATTAGCTCAAGATTTGGGAGTTCGTACGATTCAATTAGCTGGTTACGATGTTTACTATGAGGAAAAGTCACCCCAGACACGCCAACGTTTTATCAAAAATTTGAGAAAAGCTTGTGACTGGGCTGAAGAAGCTCAGGTGGTACTTGCTATTGAAATTATGGATGATCCTTTCATCAATAGCATCGAAAAATACTTGGCTGTAGAAAAAGAGATTGACTCTCCCTACCTCTTTGTATATCCAGATATTGGTAATGTGTCTGCATGGCATAATGATGTTTACAGTGAATTTTATCTCGGCCATCATGCAATTGCAGCTCTCCATCTCAAGGATACTTATGCAGTGACAGAAAGTTCAAAGGGTCAATTCCGAGATGTACCTTTTGGGCAAGGGTGTGTCAAATGGGAAGAAGCTTTCGATATTTTAAAGCAAACCAATTATAATGGTCCTTTTCTAATCGAAATGTGGTCTGAAAATTGTGAAACTGTAGAAGAAACACGCGCAGCCATTCAAGAGGCCCAAGCCTTTCTCTACCCACTTATTAAGAAAGCAGGTCTGATGTAAGATGAATCAAGTAATTAATGATATGCGTAAACGAGTCTGTGATGCCAATCAATCATTGCCAAAACATGGACTTGTTAAATTTACCTGGGGCAATGTATCGGAAGTCAATCGCGAACTCGGTGTCATTGTTATCAAACCATCAGGTGTGGATTATGACGAATTGACACCTGAAAATATGGTGGTAACTGACCTGGATGGCAAGGTTCTAGAAGGAGATTTAAGACCATCTTCTGACCTTCCAACTCATGTGCAGTTATATAAGGCTTGGTCAGAGATTGCTAGTGTGGTCCATACCCATTCGACTGAAGCCGTTGGTTGGGCTCAGGCAGGTCGTGATATTCCTTTCTATGGAACAACCCATGCGGATTATTTCTACGGTTCAATTCCTTGCGCTCGTAGTTTGACTAAGGATGAAGTAGAAGTAGCCTATGAAAAAGATACTGGCCTAGTTATCGTCGAAGAGTTTGAACGTCGTGGTCTCAATCCTGTTGAAGTACCAGGGATTGTTGTACGTAATCACGGCCCATTCACCTGGGGCAAAAACCCAGAGAATGCTGTCTATCACTCTGTTGTACTAGAGGAAGTATCTAAGATGAATCGCTTTACAGAGCAAATCAATCCAAGAGTTGAACCTGCTCCTCAGTACATCCTAGAAAAACACTACCAACGTAAACATGGACCAAATGCTTATTACGGTCAAAAGAAATAAGAAATTGAATTGAAAAGAGGCTAGGACCTTTCGATCCAAGCCTCGCTTTTGTAGTTGTAAGTATCCACTGTTAGGAGTTTACAGCATATAATTGCAAAGTCTGTACGAATGTGATACCATTATAAAGTTGTTTTGGAAGCGATTGACAAATAGAGGAGTATGAATTATGGTTTTAGATAAGGCGAGCTGTGACTTGCTTCAATATTTGATGGATCAAGAAACGTCCAAAACGATTATGACGATTTCGAAAGATCTAGCTCAATCTCGAAGAAAAATCTACTATCACATTGATAAAATCAATGATGCTTTGGATGATGAGAATTTGCATATCATCAGTCTGCCTCGGATTGGTATTTACTTGACCGAGGAACAAAGAGAAGCTTGTCGTCAATTATTAGACGAAGTTGATTCTTATGATTACATCATGAGTGCCAACGAGCGGATGCAGCTGATGCTCCTTCTGATTGGTATTTCTAAAGAGAGAATCACGCTTGAAAAACTCATGGAATTAACAGAAGTCTCTCGAAATACGGTCCTAAATGATTTAAATACTATTCGTTACCAGCTGACACTAGAGCAGTATCAAGTAACGCTTCAAGTTAGTAAATCTCGCGGTTACTATCTAAATGCACATCCTCTTAATAAAATCCAGTATCTTCAATCCCTTCTCTATCATATCTTTATGGAGGAAAATTCAGCCTTTGTTGCTATTTTAGAGGAAAAAATCAAAGAACGATTAGACGGTGAGATGCTTCTTTCCGATGAGGTCAATCAATTTCTCAAAAAACAGGTTCCGTTGGTTGAGCAGGATTTGGGGAAAAAAATAAACCATCACGAAGTCACTTTTATGTTACAGGTCCTCCCCTATCTTCTACTTGGATGTGATACCGTTACTCGTAATCAGGACAAACATCAAGAAATTGAGCAAGAGTTTTCATTGATTCGAAAGAGAATTGAATATCAGGTATCCAAAAAACTAGGAGAGCGCTTGTTTGAAACATTTGGAATCTCATTTTCAGAATTAGATAGATCTCTGTTAGCCATTCTTTTGTTATCCTATCGAAAAGATCGAGACATCCATGCAGAAAGTAAAGATTTTCAACATCTGAGAATGGCTTTAGAAGAGTTTATTTGGTATTTTGAATCCCAAACCAGAATGGAAATTGAACAGAAAGAAGACTTATTGAGGAATCTTGTGATTCATTGTAAGGCGCTATTATTCAGAAAGAACTATGGTATTTTCTCAAAAAATCCTTTGACACGTCAGATTCGTTCTAAGTATAGTGAACTTTTCGTAATTACAAAAAAATGTGCAGAAGTGTTAGAAGAAGCTTGGCAGATTCGATTGACGGATGATGAGATTGCCTATTTGACCATTCATGTTGGAGGTTTTTTAAAGTATACTCCATCGATTCAAAACAATACCAAGAAGATTTATATTGTGTGTGATGAAGGAGTGGGCGTCTCTAAACTTTTACTCAAACAGTGTCGCTTCTATCTTCCAAATGAACAGATAGGGGCAGTCTTTACAACTGAGCAGTTCAAAAGCGTAGAGGATATTACTCAGGTTGATTTACTGATCACAACCAACGATGAACTTGAGAGTCATTTCCCGGTTTTAAAGGTAAATCCTATACTTGAGGCAGAAGATATTTTACGCATGACAGACTTTATGAAGAATAAGGTTCTTAGAAAAGACGGTCGAACCTTCAAGGAAAATCTATCAACCATTATCGGCACCTATATATCGGATAAACATGCAGCGGCAAAATTACAAGAAGAAATTCAACTTTTAATCAATCAAGAATTAGTCATCCAAGCTTTTTTAGATGAATCATAAACATCACAGTCCAATGATGAACACAAACCTGTGTTTTTCTTGGTCTTTTTTAATATATCGGTCGGTGTTATACTAAGTATGAAATAAATACTTGAACAAAATATGGAGGATTTCAAATGCCAAACGTAAAAGAAATTACGAGAGAATCATGGATTTTAGCTACTTTCCCAGAGTGGGGAACATGGTTGAATGAAGAAATCGAAGAAGAAGTCGTGCCTGAAGGCAACTTCGCCATGTGGTGGCTAGGCAACTGTGGTACTTGGATTAAGACACCAGGTGGTGCTAACGTTGTCATGGACCTTTGGTCAAACCGTGGAAAATCAACCAAAAAAGTGAAAGATATGGTTCGTGGACACCAAATGGCAAATATGGCAGGTGTTCGTAAATTGCAACCAAACTTGCGTGTTCAACCAATGGTTATCGATCCATTTGCTATCAATGAACTCGACTACTACTTGGTTTCACACTTCCATAGTGACCATATCGACCCATACACAGCTGCAGCAATTCTCAACAATCCTAAGTTAGATCATGTTAAGTTTATCGGTCCTTACCATTGTGGTCGAATCTGGGAAAGCTGGGGTGTTCCAAAAGAACGAATCATCGTTGTCAAACCAGGTGATACTATCGAACTAAAAGACATGAAGATTCATGCAGTAGAATCATTTGACCGTACTTGCTTGGTAACTCTACCAGTAAATGGAGCTGACGAAACAGGCGGTGAACTTGCTGGGTTGGCTGTTACAGATGAAGAAATGGCTCAAAAAGCTGTTAACTATGTCTTTGAAACACCAGGTGGAACCATCTATCATGGTGCGGATTCACACTTCTCTAACTACTTTGCGAAACATGGTAAAGACTTCAAAATTGATGTTGCTTTGAATAACTATGGTGAAAACCCAGTAGGTATCCAAGATAAAATGACTTCAATCGACCTTCTTCGCATGGCAGAAAATCTACGTGCCAAAGTCATTATCCCAGTTCATTATGATATCTGGTCTAACTTCATGGCTTCTACCAATGAAATCCTAGAACTTTGGAAAATGAGAAAAGATCGCTTGCAATACGATTTCCATCCATTTATCTGGGAAGTTGGTGGTAAATACACTTATCCTCAAGACCAACACTTAATAGAATACCATCACCCACGTGGTTTTGATGACTGCTTCGAACAAGACTCAAATATCCAATTCAAAGCCTTGCTTTAATATAAAAATTTTTTCTGGAGGTTATCCGTATGTTGCACGATACGGATAATTTTCATATAATAGTACAAATAGAATATGTGATAGACCTATCACCTCAAAGAGAAAGGAAATTCTATGTCAAATCTATCTGTTAATGCGATTCGTTTTCTAGGTATTGACGCTATCAATAAAGCGAACTCAGGTCACCCAGGGGTGGTTATGGGAGCTGCACCGATGGCATACAGCCTATTCACTAAAGAACTTCGTATCAATCCAGCTCAACCAAACTGGATTAACCGCGACCGTTTCATTCTTTCAGCTGGTCACGGATCAATGCTCCTCTACGCCCTTCTCCACCTTTCTGGTTTTGAAGATGTGAGCATGGATGAAGTAAAGAACTTCCGTCAGTGGGGCTCTAAAACTCCAGGTCACCCAGAATTTGGGCATACTGCAGGGGTTGATGCAACAACAGGTCCTCTAGGACAAGGGATTGCGACTGCGACAGGTTTTGCACAAGCAGAACGTTTCCTTGCAGCTAAGTACAACCGTGAAGGTTATAACATCTTTGACCACTACACTTACGTTATCTGTGGAGATGGTGACTTGATGGAAGGTGTCTCAAGCGAAGCTGCTTCTTATGCAGGCTTGCAAAAGCTTGACAAGTTGGTTGTTCTTTATGATTCAAATGATATCAACTTGGATGGTGAGACAAAAGATTCATTCACAGAAAGTGTTCGCGATCGTTACAATGCCTACGGTTGGCATACAGCCTTGGTAGAAGATGGAACAGACTTAGAAGCTATTCATGCAGCTATCGAAGAAGCTAAGGCTTCAGGAAAACCATCTTTGATCGAAGTGAAAACTGTTATTGGTTATGGTTCTCCAAACAAACAAGGGACTAACGCTGTGCACGGAGCTCCTCTTGGAGCGGATGAAACTGCAGCAACTCGCCAAGCCCTTGGTTGGGACTACGAACCGTTTGAAATCCCAGCAGAAGTTTATGCTGATTTCAAAGAAAATGTTGCAGACCGTGGCGCATCAGCATACGAAGCATGGACAAAACTAGTCGCAGATTACAAAGAAGCTCACCCAGAACTTGCTGCAGAAGTGGAAGCAATCATCGAAGGACGCGATCCAGTTGAATTGACTCCAGAAGACTTCCCAGCTTTAGAAAATGGCTTCTCTCAAGCAACTCGTAACTCAAGTCAGGATGCTTTGAATGTAGTAGCTGCTAAATTGCCAACCTTCCTCGGTGGATCAGCTGACCTTGCTCATTCAAATATGACTTACATCAAAACTGATGGACTTCAAGATGATGCAAATCGCTTAAATCGTAACATCCAGTTTGGTGTTCGTGAATTTGCAATGGGTACTGTCTTGAACGGAATGGCTCTTCACGGTGGACTTCGAGTTTATGGTGGAACTTTCTTCGTATTCTCAGACTATCTTAAGGCAGCGGTTCGATTGTCAGCTCTACAAGGTCTTCCTGTAACTTATGTCTTCACCCACGATTCAATTGCAGTCGGAGAAGATGGTCCAACTCATGAACCAATTGAGCACTTGGCAGGTCTTCGTGCGATTCCAAACCTCAATGTTTTCCGTCCAGCAGATGCGCGTGAAACTCAAGCAGCTTGGTACCAAGCTGTCAAAAGCGAGAAAACTCCGACTGTTCTTGTCTTGACTCGTCAAAACTTGACTGTTGAAGAAGGAACAGACTTTGACAAGGTTGCAAAAGGAGCTTATGTTGTATATGAAAATGCAGCAGACTTTGACACTATCTTGATTGCAACAGGTTCAGAAGTGAACTTAGCAGTAGCAGCCGCTAAAGAATTGGCAAGTCAAGGTGGGAAAGTTCGCGTAGTCAGCATGCCATCTACAGATGTATTTGATGCACAAGATGCAGCCTACAAAGAAGAGATTCTACCAAATGCAGTTCGTCGCCGTGTAGCAGTTGAAATGGGAGCAACTCAAAACTGGTATAAATACGTTGGTCTTGATGGAGCAGTTCTTGGTATTGATACCTTTGGAGCATCTGCCCCAGCACCAAAAGTTTTAGCAGAATATGGATTTACAGTTGAAAACTTAGTAGAACTTGTAAACAACTTGAAATAAGAAAAATCAGGGCATTTGCTCTGGTTTTTTATTGACCTAAAATCAAGGTGCAATCTTGTAAAAACAAGTGAAATTTGATATAGTAGTTTTATCTGAATTACAAAGGAGAAAAAATAATGGGTGGGAATTTAACATTCTTGATTATGCTTGTTTTGATGTTTGGCTTGATGTTTTTCATGCAACGTTCTCAAAAAAAACAAGCTGAAAAACGTATGGAGAGCCTCAACAAACTTCAAAAAGGCTACGAAGTCATCACTATCGGTGGTCTCTACGGTACAGTTGACGAAGTTGATACTGAAAACAAAACGATTGTACTTGATGTAGACGGAGTATACTTGACTTTCGAATTAGGTGCAATTAGAACAGTTTTGCCAGTCAAAGAAGCTGTCACACCTGAAGGTGCAGTTATCGAAGAAGGCAGTGCTATTGAAGAATAAAACGGGGTTAATCTTATACCCCTTTTTCTATGAAGATGAGGGACAATGATGAAAAAAGTTGTTTTTGTTTGCCTTGGTAATATTTGTCGCAGTCCTATGGCGGAATTTGTGATGAAATCCTTGACCGATAAGTATGAGGTTCAAAGCCGAGCGACTTCTTCCTGGGAACATGGTAATCCGATCCACAAAGGGACACAAGAAATCTTTCGAAGCCATGGCGTTCCTTATGATACTTCGAAAACTTCCCAACAAATTTCTAAAAATGACTTTGAGTATTTTGACTATATCATTGGGATGGATGAGTCTAACCTTGCTGACTTATATCAGATGTGCCCACAAGATCAACAAGATAAGATCCAAGCGTTTGCATCTGAAAGCGTTCCAGACCCATGGTATACAGGTGATTTTGAAGAAACTTATGACCGAGTTTTAACTGGTTGCCAGGCTTGGTTAGGTCGCTTAGAAAATGAGAGTGAAAATGGAAAATATAAAGAAACTCTATGAAAAATACAGTGTCTATTTGACACGTCCTCGACTAGAAATTGCGACAGTAATCGTCATTGTTGTCTGCGCAGGTCTCGTATTTCTGACAAATCTTCCAAAACAGGGCGTTCTTAAGCTTGATAACGATGCTATTATTTATGACGGGAGCCTAGTTCGTGGTAAGATGAATGGTCAGGGCACTGTTACCTTCTCAAACGGTGATACCTATACTGGAGAATTTAGCAATGGTGCCTTCAATGGTAAAGGTACCTACCAAGCTAAAGCAGGTTGGGTATATGAGGGAGACTTTGTAAATGGCCAAGCTGAAGGAAAAGGAAAACTGACTACCGAACAAGAAGTAGTCTATGAAGGGGACTTCAAACAAGGTTTATTTCAACAAGCACAATAACCTCCTCCTAGAAGGAGGTATTCTTCCAGAATAACAGAAAGCGCTTACACGGAAATAAAAACGGCTTACAAGACTGTTTTACAACTAAGTTTGTGAAAAATAAAACTTTCATGGAATAATTCACAAACTTTAAGTGAAAAAGTGCATGTGTGGGTATGTTTGAAATTGTTTTCACAAACAAATAAAAAAAGTTTGTGAAATACTCATGAAACTGTTTACAAATGTTTAAAAAAGAGTTATAATAGACTTGTGAAAAAATTAACAAAGGATAAAATCCTTAAAGGCTATGGAGGATAATATGGCTGATAAAAAAACAGTAACACCTGAGGAAAAACAACTTGCTGCTGAAAAGCATGTCGATGGTCTCGTGAAAAAAGCCTTGGTTGCGCTTGATGAGATGCGCAAGTTGAACCAAGAGCAAGTTGACTATATCGTGGCAAAAGCTTCGGTTGCAGCACTTGATGCACACGGAATTCTTGCACAACATGCAGTTGAAGAAACTGGACGTGGGGTATTCGAAGATAAGGCAACAAAAAACCTTTTTGCCTGTGAGCACGTAGTAAACAATATGCGTGGCGTTAAAACAGTTGGAGTTATTGAAGAGGACCCAATTACAGGTTTGACTAAAATTGCAGAACCTGTAGGTGTAATCTGCGGTGTCACTCCAACAACAAACCCAACTTCAACAGCTATCTTCAAATCATTGATTGCTTTGAAAACACGTAACCCAATCGTTTTCGCTTTCCACCCATCAGCACAAGAATCATCAGCACACGCAGCACAAATTGTTCGTGACGCAGCGATTGCAGCTGGTGCTCCTGAAAACTGTGTTCAATGGATTACAGAACCATCAATGGAAGCAACTGGAGCACTTATGAACCACGAAGGTGTTGCGACTATCCTCGCAACTGGTGGTAATGCCATGGTTAAAGCTGCTTACTCATGTGGTAAGCCAGCACTTGGGGTAGGTGCCGGGAATGTTCCTGCTTATGTAGAAAAATCTGCCGACCTCCGTCAAGCTGCTCACGACATCGTTATGTCTAAATCATTTGATAATGGTATGGTCTGTGCGTCAGAACAAGCAGTTATCATTGATAAAGAAGTTTATGATGAATTTGTTGAAGAATTCAAGTCATATCACACTTATTTCGTAAACAAAAAAGAAAAAGCTCTTCTCGAAGAATTCTGCTTCGGTGTGAAAGCTAACAGCAAAAACTGTGCTGGTGCTAAACTAAATGCAAACATCGTTGGTAAACCAGCTGCATGGATTGCTGAGCAAGCTGGATTCTCTGTTCCAGAAGGAACAAACATCTTGGCTGCAGAATGTGCAGAAGTAGGACCAAAAGAACCATTAACTCGTGAAAAATTGTCACCAGTTATCGCTGTCCTAAAAGCCGAAGATACAGAAGATGGTCTTAAAAAAGCTCGCCAAATGGTTGAGTTCAATGGACTTGGTCACTCAGCAGCTATCCATACAAAAGACGAAGAGCTTGCTAAACGTTTTGGTACAGAAATCAAAGCTATGCGGATTATCTGGAACTCTCCATCTACTTTCGGTGGTATCGGTGACGTTTACAATGCCTTCATCCCATCATTGACACTTGGATGTGGTTCATACGGACGCAACTCAGTTGGTGATAACGTGAGCGCGATCAACCTTCTAAACATCAAGAAAGTAGGGAAACGTAGAAATAATATGCAATGGTTTAAAGTTCCTTCAAAAATTTACTTCGAACGCAATTCTATCCAATACCTTCAAACATGTGAAGATATTGAACGCGTTATGATTGTTACAGACAAATCTATCGAAAAACTCGGTTTCGTTCAACGCATTATCGACCAATTGAACAAACGTAGCAACCGTGTAACTGTCCAAGTCTTCTCAGACGTTGAACCAGATCCAGATATCACAACTGTAGAACGTGGAACTGAAGTGATGCGAAAATTTGAACCAGACACAATCATCGCACTTGGTGGTGGTTCTCCAATGGATGCGGCTAAAGTAATGTGGCTCTTCTACGAACAACCACAAATCGACTTCCGTGACTTGGTTCAAAAATTCATGGATATCCGTAAACGTGCCTTCCGCTTCCCATCACTTGGTAAGAAAGCGAAATACATTGGTATTCCAACAACTTCAGGTACAGGTTCAGAAGTAACACCATTTGCCGTTATCTCTGATAAGAAAAACAACCGCAAATACCCATTGGCTGACTACTCATTGACACCGACTATTGCCATTGTTGACCCTGCTTTGGTTGAGTCAGTTCCTGACTTCATCGCTGCCGATACAGGTATGGACGTGTTGACTCACGCTACCGAAGCTTACACTTCAAACTTCGCTAATGATTATACAGATGGTATCGCTCTTCAAACAATCAAGCTTGTCTTCGAATGGTTAGAAAAATCAGTTAAGACAGCTGATCCAGAAGCTCGCGAAAAAATGCATAATGCTTCTACAATGGCTGGTATGGCCTTCGCCAATGCCTTCCTTGGTATGAGTCACTCAATGGCCCATAAGATTGGTGCGGTTCACCACACTGTTCACGGACGTACAAATGCAATCTTGCTTCCATACGTTATCCGTTACAACGGAACTCGTCCATCTAAGACTACTACATGGCCTAAATATAACTACTGGAAAGCTGATGAGAAATTCCAAGACATCGCGAAAATGCTTGGCTTGCCTCACTCAACTCCAGATGAAGCAGTTGAAGCATACGCTAAAGCGGTTTACGAACTTGGTGTTGCAGTAGGTATCAAGATGAACTTCAAGGATCAAGGAATTGATGAAAAAGCTTGGAAAGACAGCTTGCATGAAATTGCCTTGCTTGCTTATGAGGATCAATGTTCACCTGCTAACCCACGCTTGCCGATGGTAGCTGACATGGAAGAAATCATGGCAGATGCTTATTATGGTTATGCAGAACGTCCAGGACGTCGTAAATAATTGATTATCAGCCAAAACCGAGGGTAAACCTCGGTTTTTATGCTTAGAGAATATATTTTTATTAAGAAATGCATAGAATTGGAGTAGGTTGCAAGGCTAAGTAAAGAAATGAAAATATTACCAAAGCTTATCAGAAAAACAAGGCCAGCGCTTGCAATTAAACTCAAATAGTTATATAATAGGTATGTTGAAAGGTGATTTGTAGTGATTCAAGTTACTCTTTTCACAATAAAATTTTCATGATTTTCATAAGGAGGAAATCACTAATGGTAGTTAAAGTTGGTATTAACGGTTTCGGACGTATTGGTCGTCTTGCTTTCCGCCGTATCCAAAACGTAGAAGGTGTTGAAGTTACTCGCATCAACGACCTTACAGATCCAGTTATGCTTGCACACTTGTTGAAATATGACACAACTCAAGGTCGTTTCGACGGAACTGTGGAAGTTAAAGAAGGTGGATTTGAAGTTAACGGTAAATTTGTTAAAGTTTCTGCTGAACGTGATCCAGAACAAATCGACTGGGCTAACGACGGTGTAGAAATCGTTCTTGAAGCAACTGGTTTCTTTGCTACTAAAGCAGCTGCTGAAAAACACTTGCACCCAGGTGGAGCTAAAAAAGTTGTTATCACTGCTCCTGGTGGATCAGATGTTAAAACAGTTGTATTTAACACTAACCACGACGTTCTTGACGGTACTGAAACAGTTATCTCAGGTGCTTCATGTACTACAAACTGCTTGGCTCCAATGGCTAAAGCTCTTCAAGATAACTTCGGTGTTGTTGAAGGATTGATGACTACTATCCACGCTTACACTGGTGACCAAATGATTCTTGACGGACCACACCGTAAAGGTGACCTCCGTCGTGCTCGCGCTGGTGCTGCTAACATCGTACCTAACTCAACTGGTGCTGCTAAAGCTATCGGTCTTGTAATCCCAGAATTGAACGGTAAACTTGACGGAGCTGCACAACGCGTTCCTACACCAACTGGTTCAGTAACTGAATTGGTAGTTGTTCTTGAAAAGAACGTTACTGTTGATGAAGTGAATGCAGCTATGAAAGCAGTAGCCAATGAATCATACGGTTACACAGAAGATCCAATCGTATCTTCAGATGTTGTAGGTATGTCTTACGGATCATTGTTTGACGCAACTCAAACTAAAGTTCTTGACGTTGACGGTAAACAATTGGTTAAAGTTGTTTCATGGTACGACAACGAAATGTCATACACTGCACAACTTGTACGTACTCTTGAATACTTCGCTAAAATCGCTAAATAATTCTTGAGTCGATAAAAGCAAGGCCAACTGGTCTTGCTTTTTTGGTATCTATAAGAAAAAATGGATGATAGTGTCATCCATTTTGGTTTAATTCTCTTTCAAATGTGTCTGATAGTGCAGTAAAGCTTAATTTGTTTAAGGTCAGAGGGTGAACAAAGGATAGTTTAAATGCATGAAGCATTAGTCTCTTAGTTTTTGAATGTGGATTGTAGAGAGGGTCTCCAAGGATTGGATGACCGTGGTGAGATAGATGAACTCGAATCTGATGAGTACGTCCTGTTTTTAATCGACAACGAAGAAGACTGGTCTTGTTTTGAAATTGTTTCAATCGAGTTACATGAGTTTCAGCATATTGACCATTTTTTTGATCCACAACTCGTTTTCTACGATCGTGACGATCGCGACCGATTTTGTCTCGAAAGACAAGTTCTTTAGTTCCTATTTTTCCCTTAACCAGAGCCCAGTATTCGCGGGAGATTTCTTTTTTCTCCAATAATCGATTGAGGATGGGCAGTATAAATGGATTCTTAGCAAATAGTACGAGTCCACTTGTTTCTTTGTCTAGTCTATGAACGACATAGCAAGTCTGTCCTACATAGGCGGTGACATGGTTGAGAAGAGCAATCTCATCTGGTTGATTGCCGTGAGTCTTCATACCTTCAGGTTTGTTAACGATAATCAAATGTTGGTCTTGGTAAACTTCTTGAACAAGATTAGGATTCCCCCAAACAATTTCTTTTGTAGGATAATCTTCCTCATCGAAAATCAGTTGACATTCATCTCCGGCTTTGACAGTTTGATGCCAATGGACTTCTTCTTGATTGATGAGAATGTGCTTTTTAATTCTCAAGAAATGCCGTATTTTTCTCGGAATGAGTAGTTGCTCCTCCAAGAAGATTTTGACAGTCATTTCAGGAAGAGAATCAGGGATAACAAAGGTAAATTTCATACAGATATTGTAACAAAAAATAGATTATTTGGATAGAGAAACTAGCTAAATTCTTGTCTTCCTATGGGGAAGATGATAAAATAAACGCATGAAATTAGATACATTATTTGAAAAGTTTCTTTCTTTATTTAAAAAAGAAGAAGCTGAAATGGAAGAAATAGAAATCGACGAAGCTAATAATGAAGAAAATACCTCCACTAATTTAAGACGGTCAAGAGGTGGGCGAAAGAAAGTTGGGCAAGTCGGACCTATTCGAAAATTTTGGCGTCGCTATCATCTGACCAAAATCTTTCTAATTCTCGGACTAAGTGCAAGTTTGTTTGTTGGGGTCTATCTATTTGCCTTGGCTAAATCGACAAATGTTACAGACTTACAGAATGCTTTGAAAACACGAACGGTGATTTTTGACAGAGAAGAGAATGAGGCTGGTGCCTTGTCAGGCCAAAAAGGGACCTATGTTGAACTTTCGGAAATTAGTGAAGATTTGCAGAATGCTGTTATTGCGACAGAAGATAGAAGCTTCTATAAAAATAGTGGAATTAACTATAGTCGCTTTTTCCTAGCTATCCTAACAGCTGGTCGCTCGGGTGGTGGTTCTACAATTACCCAACAGTTAGCGAAAAATGCTTATCTTTCACAAGACCAAACTGTTCAGAGAAAGGCTAAAGAATTCTTTCTTGCTTTAGAATTAACCAAAAAATACAGTAAAAAAGAAATTCTAACCATGTATTTGAACAATGCCTACTTCGGTAATGGAGTTTGGGGTGTTGAGGATGCTAGTAAAAAGTACTTTGGAGTTTCGGCATCGGAATTAACTCTTGATGAAGCTGCCACTTTAGCAGGCATGCTTAAAGGCCCAGAATTGTACAATCCTCTGAATTCCATTGAGCATTCAACTAATCGAAGAGATACTGTCTTACAAAATATGGTGGCTGCCGGCTACCTTGATAAAAATAAGGAAGCAGAAGCAGCAAGTGTTGATATGGCTTCTCAATTGAAAGATAGTTATGAAGGGAAAATATCAGACTACCGTTATCCTTCTTATTTTGATGCAGTTGTTAATGAAGCTATTGAAAAGTATAATCTAACAGAGGAAGAAATCGTTAATAACGGTTATCGAATTTATACGGAGCTAGATCAAAATTACCAAGCAAATATGCAGGTTATCTATCAAAATACTTCGCTCTTTCCGACAGCTGAAGATGGGACACATGCAGAGTCTGGTAGTGTCGCTTTGGAGCCAAAAACGGGTGGAGTTCGAGGAGTTGTTGGTCGAGTGGCAGGGGATGATAAGACAGGTTTCAGGAATTTTAACTATGCAACCCAATCAAAAAGAAGCCCAGGGTCGACTATTAAACCCTTGATAGTGTACACACCAGCGGTTGAAGCGGGTTGGTCTCTTAATAAGGAGTTGGATAATCATACCATGCAATATGGTGATTATAAAGTAGACAACTACGCAGGAATCAAGACATCACGAGAAGTACCCATGTATCAAGCTTTGGCTAAATCTCTAAATTTACCTGCAGTAGCTACTGTTAAAGAACTTGGAATTGATAAAGCCTTTGAAGCGGGTGAAAAGTTTGGTCTCAACATGAGCGATGTAGATCGTGTGCTTGGAGTAGCTTTAGGTGGTGGCGTAGAAACTAACCCTCTTCAGATGGCCCAAGCCTACGCAGTGTTTGCAAATGAAGGACTCATGCCGGATGCTCACTTTATCACCCGTATTGAAAATGCTAGTGGTCAAGTGATTGCTACTCATAAAAATACTCAAAAACGAGTGGTTGACAAATCGGTAGCTGATAAAATGACCAGTATGATGTTAGGTACTTTTACAAATGGTACAGGGGTCAGTTCGTCTCCAGATGATTATGTAATGGCGGGAAAAACAGGAACAACAGAGGCAGCCTTTAACCCAGAATATACCAGTGATCAATGGGTGATTGGATATACCCCTGATTTAGTGATTAGCCATTGGCTTGGTTTCCCAACTACTGATGAAAATCACTATTTAGCAGGTTCAACTTCGAATGGTGCTGCTCACATTTTTAGAAGTATGGCGGAAACTATCCTACCATATACACCAGGTAGCACCTTTACAGTTGAAAATGCATATAAAATGAATGGTATTGCACCAGAAAATACACCTAAACAAACTACCAGTGATACTAGTGCACAGTCTGATGATATCCTATCAGATATTCGTGGACGGGCGCAAAATCTGGTCGATGAAGCAGGAAGAGCGATTTCGGATGCTAAAATTAAAGAAAAAGCTCAGACTGTCTGGGATACCATTGTAGATCTGTTTCGCTAATACGGATAAAAGGTAAAAGACAAGGATTCAAATCGTTGTCTTTTTTCGACCTCACTTGTCAACATTTACAACTTCCATAACATTACAGACTCAAAAAAACACAAGACAGGAACCAAAGCCCCTCTTTCCTCCTTTCTCTGCTAAACTACAAGCAGAGAAAGGGGGAAAGCAAATGCTTGAGAAGTATTATGCGAAGGTAAAAGGAATTGTTCATAAATGTAGAAAAGACTACTATCTTCACCTGTGGGAGAAAGAGGATTGGGACCAAGAA
>NZ_JAPVZO010000013.1:0-62051 GCF_041432445.1 Streptococcus sp. 27098_8_69
CTACGTGGGTCTTTTACTTCAAATGTAATCGTAACTTCCTGTGGAGCTTGTTTGTAATGTGCTGGGTAAGTGACTACTACTGTTTTAGTGTAAGTACCTGCTTCTGTAGCAGTTGGTGCTTGACCGTCTTTCCATTTGAAGCTTGTTGCACCACGGTAGTTATTTGGGAATTCTGGTGTTCCAGCTTTATTGGTTACATAAGTAGCTGGATCAGCAGCAAAACTTCCACCAACTTTGGCAGTGTAGTTTTCTTTGACTGCTACTGCTTGGAATTTTGAACTTGCATTATCTATGAAGTTATCCATATAACCAGTCATAATCTCGGTTTTTGCACCAACAGCACCACCTGTACCTTGTAATCCCGCTACATAATCAAGTGGTTTCGACTTATCAAGAATTGGTGTATCATAAGTAATAGTCCAACTTGGATTTTTACCTAGCCAACCTCCTGCAACATCTGCTGTTAGTGTATATAAAGCCTGTGAACGCGCTGCTGCCTGAGCTGCTGCTTTTGCCTCTTTTCCTTTTAGCGCTGGATTGCCAATATTTTTGTAGTATTGCGTTAGTTTCTTAGTCATCTCATCGCCAGTATAGACGTTCGTTTTACCTTTTGCCCCCATGACATAAGAACCATCATTATTCTTCCAGTCAGTACGGGTACTCATGACTTTGCCATTTTTATCAGTCTGCACAATATTCCAGTTAGTTGGAGTACCTACTGAGTCTTTTGGTACAGTAAAGTAGGTATATCCGCTTGCTGCATTTCCAACTCGCCCGCCATTAACAACAGTTGTCCAATGAATGACATTTTTAGCGTTATCAACTTTGTAAGAAATCTTCATATAATCATCAACAACAACCTCGCCCCTTTTTTTATTTGTATACTCAAGGTTTTCAGCCCCTTCTGATGCTCGTGGTGCTGTTGCTCGTAGTGCACGATTAGTACGTGGTTTAGCTACTAAAGAACCATCTTTGATCGTTTGTGCTGCTGTCAAGTTTGCTCTTGACCCATCTGCAAAAGCAACAACTACTGAGCCGTCTGCTTGGACTTGAACATCAGTTGCTGTAGGGTTTGCTGCCTTAACAGCTGCCACAACTTTTGCTTTTTCTTCATCAGTCAGTGCTGCTGGATTGTAAACAACAGTCACTTCTGGAGCTTGGATGCTGTCTGCTTCCTTAGCTTTTTCAGTCGCAACTACTGGTTCTTCTTCAGAATTTTGAGTAGGTTCAACTGGTTTTTCAGCTTTTTCTCCAGTTGCTACTACTGGTGCCACTTCTACAGCTGGAGCTGCATAAGTTGGGTTCTCTTCAGATACAACTGGCTTAGTCCCATCTGTTGTAGAGCTAGTTTCTGGTTTAGCTTCTACTGTATCTGTTTTTGTATCTGCTTTGACTGATGGTGCTACCAAAGCAGCCCCAACCGCAAAAACAAGCGAACAACCGAAAAGGAAATGTTTTCCTTTTTTGATCATACGCCAATTCTTTTGTTCTGCATTTTTACGATTAAAATACATATTTATTTCTCCTTTTGTGTTTATGTAGTATTATAAATACAATTTTATTATAATCTTTTTACTTAGATAAATCAAATTTATTCTTTAAATTTCTTTCAGTTTATTACATTCCAAATATATACATATAAGTTTTTATAATATCTAAATATAGTTTTTCTCTATTTTGTTAGTTTTTTTCTTAAAAACTTGATGTTCTTTTAAAATCAAAAAGAGCAGAAATTTTAACTACACAAACATATATATTTTATGTTTTGTTAGAAACTCTTCCTTATCCTCCTAGAATACGTTGATTAGCTGCTAGAATTCCAAATTTACACACGGACTTAGATATTTCTTAAGCAGCCTGCTAACAAAAAGTGCAATTTTATTTTATAGTGTAATGAAATCAAATCTGAACAAATTGACTAGGGAAATCAGAGTGATTTTTATCCATGTTTTAGAAGCAACAGTGTACTATTCAATATTCAATCTACTATAACGGAGTATGAAAATATAGTGGATTGAAATAAGATATGAACAAATCGATTAGGAAAGTCAAAATAATTTTTAAAAATGTTAGAATTCGTAGCGTACTATTCTAAGTTCAATCTACTATAGAATCCATAGCCTACTATTCTGGATTCAATCCACTGTACAAAAAAAATACTTAGTAAAAAGGGCATTACAAGAAAAAAAGCATAATACCACGACTTAAAAAGTCTTGATATTATGCGTTTAATGTTGGAGAGTGCTATTGGTTTCTATTCAAATTAACTTTTGGACCACCCTCGCCAGTAATTACGTTATTGTTACTGCATTCGTATATCTAGTAAGCAGTGACAGCATTATTTAACTTCAAATCCTTCTGCGACTGCATCCGCAAAGTTTTCTTCTACGATACTTGCACAGTGGTCACAGATGGTTGCGTGGTAGCAACGTTCTGCTGTACTTGGATCAATACGGCGGCAACGATCACAAACTTCACCTGCAGCGCGTTCTACTGTGAAGGCTACATCTTCGAAGCTAACAGCAGTTTCTGGAGCTGGTCCCTCTGCGATAGTCAATTCAGAGACGATCAAGAGTTGAGCAACATTGCTATCAACAGCTCCAAGAAGAGTTTTCACTACTTCATTTGGATAAACAGTCAAGTGAGCTTCAAGCGATTTACCGATTACTTTTGCATTACGAGCTTCTTCCAAGGCTTTTTGAGCTTGTCCACGGAAGTCCATGAAGGCTGCCCATGTGTCCAAGATTTCCTCTTGGTTAGCAAATGTTTGAGCTTCTGGCAATTCTGATAATTGAACGAAGTCTTCAGCTTCAAACTCAAGATATGACCATATTTCCTCTGCTGTGTGAGGAAGGATTGGAGTCAAGAGTTTGGTGATTTTTACAAGGATATCGTAGAAGACAGTTTGCATTTGACGGCGTTCAAGTGATTTGGCACCCTCGATGTAGACAACATCTTTAGCAAAATCAAGGTAGAAGGCAGACAAATCAACGTTGATAAAGTTCACTAGGGCTTTATAGATTGTCAAGAATTCAAAGTTTGCATAAGCGTCACGAATGGTCTTAACAAGTTGGTTAAAGCGGATGGTCATGTACTTATCAACTGAACGAAGTTCTTCGTAAGCTACTGCATCCTCAGCTGGGTTAAAGTCAGATGTGTTAGCAATCAAGAAACGAAGGGTATTACGGATCTTACGATAAGTCTCAGAGACTTGGCTCAAGATATCCATAGAGATACGCACATCGTTGCTTGAGTCAACACTTGTTACCCAGAGACGCAAGATTTCAGCACCAAATTGTTTTTCAACATCACTTGGAGCAATGGTATTTCCAAGAGATTTAGACATCTTCTCACCTTTACCATCAAGGGCAAAACCTTGTGACAAGATTTGTTTGTATGGTGCCACACCATGGTTAGCCACAGATGTGATAAGAGAAGAGTTGAACCAACCACGGTATTGGTCAGAACCTTCAAGGTAGAGGTCGGCTGGGTATTTGAGTTCTGGACGGTTAACCACGACACCATTCCATGATGAACCTGAGTCGAACCAAACGTCCATGATGTCTGTTTCTTTCTTGAACTCACCATTTGGTGAACCTGGATGTGTAAATCCTTCTGGCAAGAGGTCTTTAGCATCACGTTCCCACCAGATAATTGAACCATGTTCCTCAAAGAGTTGAGCTACATGTTCAATCGTTTCAGCTGTCATGATTGGTGTGCCGTCTTCTGCGTAGAAGATTGGAAGAGGAACTCCCCAAGCACGTTGACGAGAGATGACCCAGTCACCACGGTCACGAATCATGTTGTAAAGACGGACTTTACCCCATTCTGAATGGAATTTCACTTTTTCAATTTCGTCCAAGATTTCTTGACGGAATTTTGATACAGAAGCAAACCATTGTGGCACGGCACGCCAGATGATTGGTTTCTTGGTACGCCAGTCAAATGGGTATGAGTGAGAGATTTCTTCTTGAGCAAGAAGAAAATCACCAAGTTTTTCGATAACCGTTGGAACAACCTTATCATAGAATTGGCCTTCAAACTCAGCACCAGCATTAGCCATCATAAGCCCGCGTTCGTTAACTGTCACAGCAACTTCAAGTCCGTTAGCAATACCAACATTGTAGTCGTCCTCACCAAAACCAGGAGCTGTATGGACGATACCAGTACCTGAGTCTGTTGTAACGTGTTCACCAAGAATAACGAGTTCATCTACTGCTGTATCCCATGGGTGCTCTGTCACGATATGGTTCAATTCTAAACCACGGTATGTATCCAAAACTTGAACATCCGCCCAGCCAAATTTTTCAGACAAGCTGTTCAACAATTCAGCGGCAACCACAAACTTGCGAGCTTCGCCAGCAGGTTGAACCAAAACGTAATCAATATCTGCTCCAACCGTCAAACCACGAGAAGCAGTGATAGTAAATGGAGTTGTTGTCCAAACAACGATGTAAGTATCAGTGTCTAGGACACCTTTACCATCTTTAACCTTATTGGCATAGTAAAGAGAAGTTGAAACCAAGTCGTGGTATTCAATTTCTGCTTCAGCAAGAGCTGACTCAGATGACCAAGACCAGTAAACTGGCTTGGCACCACGGTAGATGTATCCCTTGTTAGCCATCTCACCGAAGACACGGATTTGCGCTGCTTCATAGTCAGGGGTCAAGGTTACATATGGATTTTCCCAGTCACCTGAAACACCCAAACGTTTGAAGTCTTCGCGTTGTTTATCTACTTGAGAAAGAGCGTATTCACGGCAAAGTTTCAAGTATTCAACCAAATCCATCTCTTTGCGTTTGACACCTTGTTTTGCCAAGACTTGCTCGATTGGCAGACCATGTGTATCCCAACCTGGGATGTATGGCGCGTAGAATCCTGACATAGACTTAGAACGAACAATGATATCTTTTGAAATCTTGTTCATAGCATGACCAACGTGGATATTTCCGTTAGCGTACGGAGGCCCATCATGAAGAGTGAAGTGAGGTTTCCCTTCATTCAACTCTTGACGACGTTGATACAATTTTGCTTCTTCCCACTCTTTTTGCCATACTGGCTCTTTGGTTGGAAGTCCTGCACGCATTGGGAAGTCTGTTTTCCCAAGATTTAAAGTTTCTTTGAGTTTCATGATATCTCCTTTTTTATATAGACAAAATAAAAACCACGACTCGCTAAAAAGGACGAAAATCGTGGTACCACCTTTGTTCGGAAAAAGAACTAGTCTTTCTCCCTCTTTTCCCGTAACGTGGGGAACGTCAAATCCTACTAACTTCAGACTTGATAACTTGAGAGGATAATCTAATCAACAGGGATTGTAGGACTTCCACCATCGCCTACTCGCTAAAAATATATTTGATAAGATATTGTTCTCAGATTTTACAATTACAAATGTTGAGAAAGTGTTATTCTAAATCCTCTTTAGACTCAGAACTCATTTCATTATTTACTAACGAAGATAAGTCAGATAAAGTTGATTCATCCTGTGCTTCCATCAATTCACGATTAGTTGCTTCTATACGTGCTTGGAGCTCAGCAACCTCTTCAGGTGAAAACTGACGAGTCAAATCATTGGCTTCCTCCTCATGAAATGCTGAAATATTTTCCCCCAAAGCCTCTCTAACCACCTCTTTAAAGACCTCATCACTGGTTTGTAAATAAGTTGCTGTTGGACGTAAAATTTCTTCCCAATCAGATGAATCAACGATAGCCAGTTGACTTTCAATTGTAGATTTGAGACGTTGATGGAAGACGCGACTCTTATTCTTCAGTTCTTCTGTCTCAATCGCAACCTTCTTAGCATTATCAGTTGCTTGACGTAAAATTTCATTTGCCTTGTACTTAGCTTCATCAAGCAAACGTTGTGATTCCTGTTCAGCATGATGAATGATATTATGAGAGCGTTCAGTAGCTGCTTGTTTAACTCGCTCAGCAGTATCTTGAGCAATTAACACAGACTGACTCAATGAATCTTTCATCTCATCAAAATAAGACAAACGCTCTTCTAAATTTCTAATTTGTTGCTCTTTATCATGGTTACTTCGAACCAATGTTTCATAGTCTCGAACTACAATATCGAGAAATTCATCAACTTCTTCAGGATCAAAACCTCTAAACTTAGTACTAAAGCTTTTATCCTTAATCTCTAACGATGTAATTGGCATATTTTCCCCTCACTTACTTAATAATAATTGTATTGTCAATTTCTTCTTATCCCTTTTTGTCTGACCATTTTCTCTCAGAACACTAATCCTTCCAAAACGCCTGACACTTACTAAATCACCAATCTTAACTTGATAATCAGATTTTTCAACCAGATGGTAATTTACCTGAACATATTTTCTTTCTAATAACTCAGCTGTCTGAGAGCGAGACAATTTCAGAACATTTGACAAGAAAGCATCCAAGCGCATACTCGGAACTAAAACTTCCTTTTCCTGATAATCATTCTCGGCCTCTATCAGATTTTCAAAAGATACGACTTCTAGCTTGACAGGTAGATTGGCAATCTTTTGAATCCCGTCTTGGAAGAGGGAAGTGAATTTCTGGTCTACAATGATTTGAGCTCTATTTTCCGTTACCACTATATCACCAAACAACTTGCGATCGATTCCCAGACGATTCAGAACAGTTCCTAAAATCTTGGAATGTGTCAATTGGTCAAACTTGCTAGAATAAACAATCTCAAGCAATTCCATTTCAAAATCCGTCAAAGTCGGTATGAAATAATCTGGTGCAAGTAGTACACGACTATACTCAGTAGCTACAAAATCATTGCTAGAAAAAACTTGAATCCCTTGATGATTTCCCAATGTCTTTAAGATAAAGACCTGATGGGGATTGATAAAGGGAGTTAAGATGGAAGCGTAATGCTCTTCTACCTGCCTTAGCCACTCCAAGCCTTTATCAATAAAGGAAATATCCTCGACTGAGAAATGCTGATAGATGTCTTTTCTCATGCTAGTATTAAAAGAAAACGGATCAGATAGTTTCCAAGCAAATGAACTAAAACGACAGCCACCCAGACTGAAAAATCTAAACCACCAATACTTAGTGGCAGACGTCTCAGGGGTTGAAGAATCGGTTTGACTAAATTAGTCAACAAACGACCTGCTCTAGTCTCATAGGCATTTGGAAACCAGGATAAGAGAGCAAACGCTACAAGTATCATAGAATAGATATCTGTAGCGTTTTGAATAAAGCGAACTAGAAATATCATTATCTCACTCGTTTTCTCTTCATATCGAAATCAAACTCTTCACCATGAGTTCCCTCTGGCAAACGAATATCTTCGATGTTAACCACAACGCCTACCGGTGTCAAAAGGTACATGGTATTTGCAACCTTTCTTAATTCACCAGCAAGTACATGACGAGCTCCATCTAAATAGTCTAGACAACGACGCGCTTGTACTTCAGTCATGTATTGGAAATCGATTAAAATACTTTCATTGCCTGCTAGTAAATCAACGATATCCGTTGCATCTTCGTAGCGACGAGGATAACGAACATCAATAGTTACCTTTTCTGTACTACGATGACTCTTCATCGCTAATTCTTGCTGACGAGCATGAAGGCGCGTAATATTTTTTTCCTTTGAATTCACTTGTGAAGGCTGGGGAAGTTGTTGAGCTTGTGGAAGTTCTTCCATGGGGGCAGAAACTGATGTTAGCGTTTTTTCAGGCTTTAATTCAGCAACGTTTGGTGCCACTTCTTCTCCATCTTCAGTGAAATAATCTATAAACTTTTCAAATTTATTTTTTAGTGACATGGTTATTTCCTACTTAAAAAATGCTGTGCCGATTCGAACGAAAGTTGAACCACATTGAATCGCTTCTTTGAAGTCTCGACTCATACCCATACTGAGTTCTGTCATCGGCATATTGGGGAGATGTTTTTCTTGAATGGTTTTTTGCAATTCTTGCGTTTCTTTAAATATCTCTAGTAACTCTTGACTAGTTGCTTCAAATGGAGCCATGGTCATCAGTCCCACATACTCAATCTGGTCTAATTCTGAAAGTTCTGGTAAGAGGGCTAACAATTCTTCTTTCGAAAAACCGTGCTTGCTCTCTTCCTTAGAAATATTTACTTGCAAAAAGCACTTAATCTTGTGGTCTGCTCGTTTTTGAATTTCCTGAGCTAGCTTTAAGGAATCTAAAGCATGAAAATAATCCACATAAGAAATCACTTCCTTGACTTTACGTCTCTGTAAGGTTCCAATCAAATGCCAGGTAAGATTCTTATCACTTAGAGCATGATACTTGTCAAGAAATTTATCAACACGGTTCTCACCAATGTGTTGCACTCCTTGCGAAACCAAAGCTGAGGCTGTTTCAACATCTACATATTTGGTCACCGCAATCACAGAAACCGAGTCGTTTTCACGACCAGCTTCCTGAACTGCATTCGATATCTGTTGAAAAACAAGGTTCGTATTTTCTTTTAAATTCATCTTCATTAACGATTTTTAAAGAATGGTGGTGTTTCCAACTCATCTTCATCCGTAGCTGCTGGAACTTCAAAACGTTCCACTGGAGAAACAACTGGCTCTCCTTGACGAACGATAGCATCGCGTCTCAAGTCCCAGTCACCAAAAGCTGATGCCTTTGGAGCTTCTTGACGACGATAACTTGGAGTTGGAATTTCTGCTGTATCAGCCATATCAAAATTACGATCAAAAGTCTGCGCATGACTAGTTCGAGCAGGTTCGCGGTGTGTTGCTTGGCGTGGTTGAGGAGTTACAACTTTCTCAACTTTATCCTGACGTACTCCTGTCGCAACAACCGTCACGCGGATTTCGTCTTTCATTGTCTCATCAATAGATGTTCCAAGCCAGATGTTAACTCCATGCCCAGCTGCTTGGTTCACAATTTCTGATGCTTCTTCAGCTTCAATCAAAGTCAAGTCCAAACCACCAGTTACGTTAACGATAACATCCTCAGCACCATCAATAGTTGTTTCAAGAAGTGGTGAGTAGATTGCTTTACGAGCAGCTTCTACAACACGTTCTTCACCGCTACCGATACCAATTCCCATAAGGGCGTTACCTTTATTGGCCATAACAGTCTTAACGTCTGCAAAGTCCAAGTTGATCAAACCAGGATTTGTAATCAAATCTGTAATCCCTTGCACACCTTGACGAAGAACGTTATCTGCTTCACTCAATGCTTCAAGAAGTGGAGTCTTCTTGTCAACGATTTCTAGCAAGTTGTTGTTTGAGATAATCAAGAGTGTATCAACATGCTCACGAAGTTCGTTAATCCCTTCGATAGCAAATTGTCCACGTTTGCTTCCTTCAAAACCAAATGGGCGAGTAACAACACCGACTGTCAAAGCACCAAGACTTTTTGCAATACGAGCGATAACTGGTGCAGCACCTGTACCAGAACCACCACCCATACCAGCAGTGATGAAGACCATATCAGCACCGCTGATTGCTTCTGTCAATACTTCTTCGCTTTCTTCCGCAGCTTTACGACCAACTTCAGGTTGACCTCCTGCACCAAGTCCGCGAGTCAATTTAGGGCCGAGCTGAATAACTGTCTCAGCTTTTGTACTGCTCAAAGCTTGTACATCTGTGTTGGCTGCGATAAATTCAACTCCAGAAACGCCTTCGTCAACCATACGGTTGATGGCATTTCCACCACCACCGCCGACACCGATTACTTTAATTACTGCACCTTGTGCTGCTGCTGTATCAAATGAAAATGTCATATTTATATTCCTCTATTTTATTCGTCAAACATGCTTCCAATCAAGCTACGGAAACGATCCGTTAATTTACCTCTGCTCTTTTCTTCCGATTGAAGAGGAGCTACTGGTTCAACAGATTGGTTTGTTTCAGGCTCAGGTGTTGTCACTGTATTAAATACTGGTCGTGGAGAAACAGGTGAAACAGGTTGAGCTGAACTTCTAAAGTCAAGTGGCTGGTGGCTTAAAGCATGTTCCCCTCGAATTGCTCGCTGAGCTAGAACATTCACTTCAGTAAGGCTTCCAGCGAATTCTGACAAGCTAATGACATGGGCAAAAGCAGGATTACGAATCCCAACTTGATTTGGTACGAATAACTTAACACGGACTCCAAATACTTCTTGGGCCAATTCAACGACACCTGGAAGGAGGGCATTTCCACCAATCAAAGCAATACCTCCTGGCAAGTCTAATAGGTGACGTCTTTCCAAATCTTGCTTAATTTGCTCAAAAATGTGCTTAAGTCTTGCCGAAATAATCTCAGCCAAGTATTCTTCAGTCACTTCAACTGGTTCAACTTCACCGATCACTTCAACTTGGAAAGTTTCCTTGCTAGCTAGTGGTGGATAAGCTTCTCCATAGTTCAATTTTAGACCTTCTGCAATTTTCTTAGAAGTCTTGAGAACTTTTGAAATGTCTTTTGTAACATAATCGCCACCCTCTTGGTTGACATTTGTATATTGAAGTTCTTGGTTGCGAATAGTGGCAACCGTCGTTTGGCCACCACCCATGTCGATAACAGTCGCACCAAACTCACGTTCACCTTCATTCAAGACAGAGTGAACCATTGCAAGAGGTGAAATAATCACGTTATCAACTTGAATGCCTACACGCTCTACAGTTTTACGAAGATTATGGAGAATCGTACGTGGGCCAGTGTACAAGAGACCGCGCATTTCCAAACGCACACCCATCATCCCGCGAGGATCACGAATTCCTTGGAATCCATCTACGACAAATTCCTCTGGAATAAAGGTGATAACTTCACGGTCTGGAGTCATACTTTTAGTCAAAGCTGATTTAACTACATTTTCAACATCTTGATCTGTAATTTCTCTTGTATCTGATGTCACCGGAATCATGCCCTGAGTTGGCTCAACTTGTAGCAAATTAGCTGGCAAACCAACGTTTACAGACTTGATTGAAATTCCTGCTTTTTCTTCTGCTTGAGAAATTGCAGACTTAATAGCAGTCGCTGCTGCTTCGATGTCAACGATAATCCCATCTTTGACACCTTTACTTTTGGCATTACTTACGCCAATTACATTTACTTCACCATTTACAAGCTCTGCAACCAACACTTTAATAGAGCTAGTTCCGATATCTAAGCCTGTAAAAAAACCATTCCTAGTCATTACACTGCGTCCTCTCTATCTTACCAGTTTCACACTTCTATTTTTAATAGCTACACCAAGGCATAACTACTCACAGAATATTATAACACAAAAAATACATTCGTGCTCGAATTTTCTAACATTTAACCAAGCTTTTTCTTGAATTTTTATAATTATCCGACGATTTCATCGGTGGGTAAATAAAAAGAAAACGGCTGGGCAAACGCCCCCTTAAAATAAGAAAACGCATAATATCAGATGTTCAAAAAAACTTGATACTATGCGTTTTATAACGGAAAAATTTACTCAATTTTATCTTCAAATTGAGTTTTTACCTCCTCCGCCTTTTTATAAAATTACTGGAAAACTGGTCCTATTTTCCGCAACTATCCAAAAGAAAATTCTATAAATCTATTTCCTAGTGCGAGTGTCTATCACACATAGTTCGACTTCTCTAATAAAACCATTTCATCCTTTAGCATGAGTGATACGGCACTAATCCTGAAATATCTCTAGTTCAAAATATACTTTATAGCAATATTTCAACATTTATTTTTTAAGGTCTTGTTTGTAAAATTCTTTCAAGGCATCTTGCCAAGTTGGGATGACAAATCCAGTAGCTTTAGCTTTAGCCAGGCTCATTGTTGAGTTTAGTGGACGTTTAGCTTTGGAAGGAAATTGACTTGAGTCTACTGGCTTGACTTCAACATCTGTATCCTTCAAAATTTCAACCGCAAAGTCATACCAAGTTGTGTCTTCTGTCGCATCATTTGACAAATGGTAATAACCAAATTCCTTGCGATTTTCAGCTAGAAAAGTCATGAACTCAGCCAAGGTACGAGTCCAAGTCGGACGCCCGTGCTGATCATTTACAACTGTCAAGGTCTTATGAGTTTTAGCAAGATTTTGCATTGTGAACACGAAGTTTTTGCCGTAATTTCCAAAAACCCAGGCAGTTCGGATAATATAGAAGTTTGAAACGTGTTTTTCTACAAGCTCCTCTCCCATACGCTTAGTACGACCATATTCAGTTTGAGGATCTGGTTTGTCATCCACTTCCCACTCTTGTCCAACTGGTTTCTTACCGTCAAATACATAATCGGTAGAGATGTAGACTAGAGTTGCACCATGCTTTTCGGATGCTTTGGCGACATTTTCTGTCCCCGTAACATTGATGGCAAAGTCCATTTCTTTCCCTTCATCCTCTGCTGCATCAACAGCTGTATAGGCCGCACAATGGTAAACTAAAGTCGGTTTCACCTCTTCAAAAACTTTCTCCACCATTTCTGCATCGGTAATATCCATCTCAGCCACATCAACAGCAACGTATTCTTCATTACGCTCGTCCAATAAATAGCGAAGTTCCGTTCCTAATTGGCCATTTGCCCCTGTAATTAAAATCATTTTTCTTCCTTTCAACTGATTCACAATTCTTCGGTATAGCAATAAAAAGCAGAAAGTTTCTGCCTTTTATTTTTCAAGAACCTCTTGTGTTTTAGCGTAGTTGGCTTCAACAGCTTCTTTTTCTCCCTGCCACCACTCTTGGTTATCTTTGTACCACTGGATGGTTTCTTTGAGACCTTGTTCGAAGTTGGTGAATTCTGGTTTCCAGCCCAACTCATCACGGAGCTTGCTTGCGTCAATTGCATAACGAAGGTCATGTCCTGCACGGTCAGTCACATGATCATAGGCATCGGCAGGTTGTCCCATTTCCTTAAGGATTAGTTCCAAAACTTCCTTGTTGTTCTTTTCACCATCAGCCCCAATCAAGTAGGTTTCACCGATTTGACCTTTTGTTAAGATTGTCCAAACTCCTGAAGAGTGGTCATTGGTATGAATCCAGTCACGAACGTTCTTACCTTCACCGTAAAGTTTTGGCTTAATTCCACTTAGGATGTTGGTAATCTGACGTGGGATAAATTTTTCAATGTGTTGATAAGGACCGTAGTTATTTGAACAGTTAGAAATCGTTGCCTTGACTCCAAATGATCGTACCCAGGCTTTCACAATCAAGTCTGAAGCTGCCTTAGTTGATGAGTAAGGAGAGCTTGGATTGTATTTGGTTTCAGCAGTAAATTTCTCACCTGGACCTTCACCATGACCTGGCAAATCCTCACGTAGAGGGAGATCCCCATAAACTTCATCTGTCGATACATGGTGGAAGCGAATATCATACTTACGAGCAGCTTCTAAAAGAGTATAGGTTCCGATGAAGTTGGTATGGATAAATGGTGATGGATCATTGAGCGAATTGTCATTGTGGCTTTCCGCCGCATAGTGAACGATAGCATCTGCTTGAGCTGCCAACTTGTCTACCAAGTCCGCATCCGCAATGTCCCCAACAACTAACTCAACACGATCACCTAAAATTTCCTCAATATTCGCGCGGTTCCCAGCATAAGTCAACTTGTCTAATACTGTCACATGAACATCTGGAAAATTCTTGTAAACATAGTGGACAAAGTTGGAACCGATAAAACCAGCTCCACCTGTCACGATAATTTTTTTGTATTCAGTCATATTCTTTCCTTTTTACAAATCTTCTTTTTTCAAAGGTTTTACATCCTTAAGTAGTGGATGATTTTTATCTGCATCTGAAACCTCTGCTTCTGCAAGATTTTCCCATTCAATGCCAAGGCTTGGATCAGCATAGTTCACAAAGGCATACTTGGGTTTGAGTTCAAGAGCCCAGTAGTCATTGACCAAATAACTATAAGAAACTGTATCTGATAGGACTTGGAAACCATTGGCCACGCCTCGAGGAACAAAGATTCCCTTACTTGCATCAATTACTGTCTGATAGGTATTTCCGAAAGTTTCGCCCTCGCGTAGATCAACCCAAGAACCCAGAACTTTCCCACCATCTGCTACAGAGATGTACTTATCCCAAGGTTCTGCGTGGAGGCCACGGAGAACATTTTTACGTGAGAAGGATACATTGTTTTGCAATTTTCCTTCTGCAAAGAAAGACTCTGGAAATCCAAGTGGGAGCATTTTTTCCTTTTGGAAATTTTCTTTAAACCAACCACGATTATCACCATGAACGGGGATATCAAACTCCAACATACCTGGGATAGCTTCAACCTTGCGTGCTGCAAGTGTCTTACCGAAAAAATTATCTGTCATCTATGCTTCTCCAATCAAACGAAGCAGATACTGCCCGTATTCATTTTTCTTAAGTGGTTGGGCTAAGGCCAACACATCTTCTCGACTGATATAGCCCATGCGATAGGCAATTTCTTCCAAGTTCGCCACCTGAACATTTTGCATCCGTTGGACTGTTTCGATGTACTGTGAAGCCTCTAGCAAACTTTCATGAGTGCCCGTATCCAACCAAGCAAAACCACGTCCCATAACCTCAACCGATAAATCTCCGCGATCTAGGTAAGCCTTGTTGACATCTGTAATTTCCAATTCACCACGCGGGCTTGGTTTTATATTTTTGGCAATCTCTACTACATCATTATCGTAGAAATAGAGGCCTGTAACTGCATAGTTTGAACGAGGATGTTCTGGCTTTTCTTCGATAGAAATGGCGTTCATGTCTTTGTCAAACTCAACAACACCAAAGCGTTCTGGATCCTTCACGTGATAGCCAAAGACAGTCGCTCCTGAATCCTTGCTTGCTGCCTTTTGTAACATCTTAGAAAGCCCAGGCCCGTGGTAGATATTATCGCCTAAGATTAGCGCAACGCTATCTTCACCAATAAACTCTTCCCCAATGATAAAGGCTTGTGCCAAACCATCTGGACTTGGTTGCTCTGCATAAGAAAGTTTAATCCCAAACTCAGATCCGTCTTGAAGGAGCTCTTTGAATCGATGTAAATCCTGTGGAGTTGAGATAATCAAAATATCTTTGATACCCGCTAACATGAGTGTAGATAGAGGATAATAAATCATGGGTTTATCATAAACCGGCATAAGTTGTTTTGATGCAGCTCGGGTCAAAGGATATAAACGTGTCCCCGAGCCACCTGCTAGAATAATACCTTTCATAAAAGGGGTCCCTTTCTTTATTGTTTTAGAGTCAATTACTATTAATTGTGTACTACTCTAAAAGGAAAATAATCGTCACATTTTTTCAAATTATTATCTAAAAACACATAAAAACTCTTCTTTATCTATAAAAATTCACCTATTTCATATTACATTTAGCATAAAATGAAATAAGCGAATTCTACTTTGTTTGCATACAATTAAAAATCAATTCCTAAGGATGTTTCAAATAACTGTGTAAGAGGCATAATTTCACCATTTCTTAGTTTTTCAATGCTAAATTACATAGTAATCAGAGATCCATTAAAAATCTCTAGCTTCCTCATCGTTAAAAAATGACAATGAGATACTGATTAATTTCAATTCATCAATAGAATCCAAGACAGGCTATTAGTGCGTCTCCTTACTAAACACTTCATGTGTTTACTTTCCTCATTCAGTCGTCGTAATCTACGACTTACATCATCAGATAAGTTATACTCACCATTTAAAATAGATAAAATATGTTGTTTTTCTTCTTCAGTCTTCTCTTCAATAAGTACATCTTTAAAAATTACTGCCATTATTATCACCTCACTGCAATTGTTAAAGTGTTGTTACTTTATTCTATCAAACATAAGGCGCAAAAACAAGCCATAATCCGATAGAATGGCAATCCCCTCTACTGTCAAAGAAGCCATTTCTATCGAATTCGTTCAATTTTATTCCTGTTCTATTAAGAATTGATTATTTTATTAAAAATATACAATTCAGCTTTTCCGCCAAACTATTTTATCCACTATCCCTGTATAGCTCTGTATTATCTTAACAACTTTAGTAGAGACATTTTCCTCAACATAGTCTGGTACAGGTAAGCCAAAATCCTCATCTTCTGCCAAGCTAACAGCAGTTTCAACTGCTTGAAGAAGAGAATTTTCATCAATACCTGCCAAAATAAATCCTGCCTTATCTAGGGACTCAGGGCGTTCTGTACTTGTACGAATACATACAGCTGGGAATGGATAGCCTTGACTAGTAAAGAAACTACTTTCTTCTGGTAAAGTTCCTGAATCAGATACTACAACAAATGCATTCATCTGTAAACAATTATAGTCATGGAATCCTAGTGGCTCATGCTGAATCACACGTTTATCTAATTCAAAACTGCTCTCTTTTAATCTTTTCTTAGATCGAGGATGGCAAGAATACAAGATTGGCATATTATACTTTTCAGCTAATTTATTAATTGCTGTGAAGAGAGAGAGAAAATTTTTATCTGTATCAATATTTTCCTCACGGTGAGCTGAAAGTAGGATATAACCTCCTTTTTTCAATCCCAAACGTTCATGGATATCTGAAGACTCAATGGCAGATAAATTTTTATGTAACACTTCTGCCATTGGAGAACCAGTTACATATGTGCGCTCTTTAGGTAAACCACACTCATGTAGATACTTACGAGCATGTTCAGAGTATGCTAAGTTAACATCTGAAATAATATCAACAATCCGACGATTAGTTTCTTCTGGAAGACACTCATCCTTACAGCGATTGCCAGCCTCCATATGAAAAATTGGAATATGTAAACGCTTGGCAGCAATAGCTGACAAACAAGAATTTGTATCCCCTAAAATCAATAAAGCATCTGGGTTAATTTGATTCATCAATTTGTAAGAAGTATTGATAATATTCCCTACAGTAGCACCAAGATCATCTCCAACAGCATCCATGTATACATCTGGAGTATCTAAACCTAAATCATCAAAGAAAATGCCATTTAAATTGTAATCATAGTTTTGTCCAGTATGTGCCAAAATAACATCAAAATACTTTCGACATTTAGTGATAACACTACTTAGACGTATAATCTCTGGACGTGTTCCCACAATAATCAATAACTTAAGTTTGCCATTATCTTTAAAGTGAATATCACTATAATCTGTCTTAATTTTCATTTATTTCTCCACTTGTTCAAAAAAAGTATCTGGATGGCTAGGATCAAATGACTCATTAGCCCACATGACAGTAACTAGATTTTCTGTATCAGAAAGATTAATAATATTATGTGCATAGCCCGGTATCATATGTATTGCTTCAATCTTATCGCCCGACACTTCAAAGTTCAGAACAGGATACTCTTGCCCGTTTTCATCCAGTCCTATCCTACGCTCTTGTATTAAAGCACGACCAGAAACAACCATGAAAAATTCCCACTTAGAATGATGCCAATGTTGCCCTTTTGTAATGCCAGGTTTAGAAATATTGACAGAAAATTGACCCGCATTTTCCGTTTTTAATAGTTCCGTGAAACTACCTCGTTCATCTATATTCATTTTTAGAGGGAACTTAAACTTATCTACTGGTAAATAAGATAGGTAGGTAGAATACAATTTCTTTTCAAAGGATCCTTGAGGAATTTCAGGCATAACTAAACTATCAGGCTGTTTTTTAAATGTTTCTAATAGAGCTACAATCTCTCCTAGGGTTGCACGATGAGTCGTTGGTACATAACAGTAGTTTCCTGATGGGCTGGGTAAGATTTGTAATCCATCTAGATTACAACGATGAGGATTTCCTTCCAATGCAGTTAGACACTCTTGTATCAAATCATCAATATACAGCAACTCCAATTCTACACTTGGATCATTTACCTGAATAGGTAAATCGTGAGCTAGATTATGACAGAAAGTTGCTACAGCAGAATTGTAGTTAGGGCGGCACCACTTCCCATACAGATTTGGGAAACGGTAAACTAAGACAGATGCTCCCGTTTTATTTCCATATTCGAAGAATAGTTCTTCCCCTGCTAGCTTAGATTGTCCATATACAGAGTTTGAAAATCGGCCTTCTAAACTAGCTTGAGTAGAACTAGAGAGTAGAACAGGACAAGTGTTTTCATACTTTTCTAAAATCTCTAATAATCTACTTGAAAAACCGTAATTTCCCTCCATGAATTCATCAGGATTCTGTGGACGATTGACGCCAGCTAAATGGAATACAAAATCGGCTTTCTTACAATATTCTTCTAATAAAATCGGATCTGTATCACGATCATACTGAAAAATCTCTCCAATCTCTAAATTAGGACGAGTTCTATCTCGCCCATCCTTCAAAGCTTCCAGAGTACAGATAAGATTTCTTCCTACAAATCCTTTCGCTCCTGTGATTAAAACATTTTTAATCATGCGTCCCCCTTGTTTTATATCATTATATGCTATTTTAATAGTCAACTCTCTCGACAATGAAATGACACATTACACATCCTTCAAAACTTTAATGTATCTTAAAAGATTTCACATCATTTGCTCTTTTCGTCATCTGCTACCATGTGACGAATTGCTGTCTGTATTTCATCTAATTCTAGCAACTTTCTTTTAACTTGCTCTACGTCCATCAAATCAGTATTATTACTATTGAATTCTGTCAACAAATTTCTATTCGTACTACCATCTTTGAAATACTTATCATAGTTAAGATTACGATTATCACTAGGAACTCTATAAAAATCACCCAAATCAATTGCATTTGCGCACTCTTCATTAGTTAATAGTGTTTCATACATTTTTTCTCCGTGTCTAATACCTATAATCTTAATATCTTGTTCTGAGGCAAAAATTTCTGATACAGCCTTAGCCAACACTTCAATCGTACATGCAGGTGCTTTTTGAACTAGTATATCTCCAGATTTCCCTTCTTCAAATGCAAATAAAACCAAGTCTACTGCTTCTTCCAATGTCATGACAAAACGTGTCATGCTAGGTTCAGTAATTGTGAGAGCATTCCCTTGCTTAATTTGCTCAATCCAAAGAGGAACTACAGATCCACGGCTACATAGAACATTCCCGTAGCGAGTCACGCATATCTTTGTATGCTCAGAATTTACCGTCCGGGACTTAGCAACAGCAATCTTTTCCATCATAGCCTTGGATGTTCCCATAGCATTAACAGGATAAGCCGCCTTATCTGTAGAAAGACAGATAACTTGCTTTACACCAGCTTCAATAGCTGCAGTAAGAACATTCTCAGTTCCCAAAATGTTAGTTTTTACCGCTTCTACAGGGAAAAATTCACAAGAAGGTACTTGTTTAAGAGCAGCAGCATGAAAAACATAATCCACACCATGCATAGCATTTTTTACCGAAGCCAAGTCCCGCACATCTCCGAGGTAAAAACGGATTTTCCCAGCCACTTCTGGTACTTTCACCTGAAATTCATGACGCATATCATCCTGTTTCTTTTCATCTCGTGAAAAAATACGAATCTCTGAGATATCTGTTTCTAAAAAACGCTTGAGAACCGCATTCCCAAATGAACCTGTCCCTCCTGTAATTAGAAGAGTTTTTCCTGTAAATTGTGACATATTATTTTCCACCTTTGGTCTTGTTTAAATCTTCTTTAATCTGTGTAGTAGAAATTTCTTCAGTACGAGGTAAATATACTACTTCTACGCCCTCATCTTTCAAAAAATCAAACTTACCTTCCCAATCATCACCAATAACAAAGATATCAGCATAATACTTCTTTACATCTTCTCGTTTTTGTTCCCATGAAATCTCAGGAATTACCAGATCTACATAACGAATAGATTCAAGCAAAATTTTACGTTGTTGATAATCAAAATATGAAATCTTATCTTTTTGAAGATTAAATTCATCAGTAGATAGACCTACTATTAAATAATCTCCCAAATCTTTAGCACGCTTCAATAAATTGATATGACCGTAATGAAGCAAATCAAAAGTCCCGTAAGTAATCACTCTCTTCATTTTTCTTCCTTTCCATATATTCCTAAATCAATCAAATATGGTCTATGCCCAACACGTTCTTCTAAAGGTGGCAACTTCATGTACTCACCATAATGTGTAGTCAAGTATTGATGAAAATCACCAGGTAATAAAATTGTAATTTCCTCAAATTTATGTTCAATTAAGGGATATAGTGTTGTTTTTAGAACATACTCTACATTTCTTACCGGAAAGTCTAAACAAGCAAATGCAGATTGATTTGTTCCATTATATAATCTAGAAAATTGATCAATTTTTTTGAGTATTAAACTTTTAGGAATTAATCTTAAGCTATAATGAATGCATCTCCTTAGAATAGCTTTTAAACCTTGAATAAAATTCTCAGGAGCCTTAGAAACAGTTGGTAACATCCTCATCACATATAACTTTTTATAAAACTGTACCGCTTTAAATTGTCTCTCATTTTCTGACTCATTATCTGGAACCTCATCAAATGGAAAAATATCTACATAAATACCACTTTGTGTTTTTAAATTCCTTTGGGCATACTCTAAGAACAAAGTCCCTTTTAACATTAGTTTACTGTAAGAATAGGGAGAATTGCTATCAGAGGATGGTGATTGTAAATAAAACTCTTCTCCTAAATACTGTTCAACTACTCTTAAAAAGTGATCGTAATTCTCACGCGTCATACCAACATCAATATCATCATCCCATGGTATAAATCCTTCATGACGTATTGCTCCAAGAGCACTTCCACCAATTAAAAAATACTCTATATTTTCTTTTTTACATATTCGAATAATTTCTTTTAATATTTTGAGTTCAAGCTTCTGAATCATATCTAATTCATCTGCGCTGTAATTAATCATTTAAATTTCCACTTTCTAAAGAAATATCTACACCGTATTTCTTTATATTTTTATATTATAGACCACTCTTGTAATGTTTGCAAAGTACAGACATAAAGAATATAAAATCACAATCAGTTAAATAAATTTGGCAAAAGCGCTTCATAAAAATAGAGAACATTTTCTCTTAGATACCACCAAAAACAAGTAGCACCTACAACTCCGAAAATAATATAAAGTCCGTTCTTTAATTTTATAAATGATCGTTGCATAAATGGTTGTAAAGCTGCAATGGCTATAAAATTTAAAACAACAGTAAAAATTAAATAGCGAGTAAATGCTGTACTAAACATAATTAGGGGTAAAAAAATTGTACTAAAAAAACTATGTTGATACACCAAGTTTATAAAATTGGTCACTTCCTGAGGGAGATTTGAAACTGTTTTTGCTATCTTTTTGAGGTTAATACTAATTAGTAGGTTGAAAATATAGTAACTATCATACAATATAAAACCAAGACGAGTCGATTTCGCTGTATAATACATAACACGACTTTTAGTGGCCTCGCTCCCTAGCAGTTCAAATATTTTAGTCAAGTAGCTAGAATTATTACCTACCAATAGATTTGTCACAATTAACACCGTAGACATAAATACCAATGCCCATAGCATCTTACTAGTATTTTTTTGTCTGTAAAAAATAACAAATGGTAAGAAATAAATGATGGATCCGTGAAACAGAAACGCTATGAACATCAATCCTATGAATATAAATCGATGATTTTGTGAAAGATAATAGTGTGCTATAAGTGCTACACTAGCTGCTAAAAAGAATCTTAGAACTTCTAAAGTATAAAAGAAATAAAAAAGAGATAGCAATAAAATCAGAAGATTATAATTACAATGCAATTTTTTAGCAACAAAATAGAAACATGCTGAGGAGAAAAGGAAAATACATGCTAAAAAAACTTGAAAAGAGATGGAGTGATGTGAAAACCAATCTGCAAAAAAATTATACGCATGGTCTGAAAAATACAGACTACTTTTTCCTACAGCATATCTTGCACGATAATGAGTTAAATCTGAAAATCCTCCTCGGATATTTCCTGCATAGATAAAAAACAAAACTAACCAAGATAAAAATGCTAGAAAATTTATACGTATCCTATTGACTACGACTAGTAGATTTGTTAAAAAACTTATATAAAATAAAGCTGAAATCATCTACTTTTTTTGAATCCTTTCTTTACAAAATCTAATGCTTGAAAAACAAATACATCTCGCGTCAACAAGCTCAAACCAAAGTAAACTACTATCCCAAGAACGATTTGCTTAATAGTTGTTCCATAATTTGCTGGATATCCTTTGAACGAAACAATAATAATTATCCCCATTATCATAGAATAAATGAGATATTTAAATAATGACTTCAAAATAGGTATAATAGGTATATCCTTTGACATTATATAGTATTGCACTATAACAGAAGAGGTAAGTGATACTATAGTTGCTAAACAAACACCTACTACTCCAAACATTGGAGCAAGTAACAAATCTAATAGAATATTTAAAATTGCAGCTAAAGTATTAGAAAAGAATAAGACTTTTGTTTTATTAACTGCAACAAAATACTGACTACCTGAGACTCCTAGTAAAGCATTGCCAACAGCAATAGGAGCAAGCCATTTAAGAGCATCTATAGATGGCATAAAACTTTCGCCTAAAAACCACGGAACAAAAGTATCTGCAATAGCATAAAGACCAATCGACAATGGAACAGCTAAGAACAAAGAAAATTCAGCTGCAGTTATCAGATACTTTTTCATATTTTCTAACCGTCTATTACGAAATTCATTTGCTATTCGGGGCATCATAACAGAATTTAATACTACTATTAAAGAGAGTGGTATCTGTATAATCTTCTCTGCATTACTATAGTAAGAAACATTGCTGATTCCAGAACTTAAAGACCCTAGAACAATTTTATCAGCAGATAACATAATTTGCATGATGATACTTGGTAAAAATAGTTTGAGACTCCCTAAAATAATCTCCGTAAAACGATGAATATTTATCTTTGGTCTACTAATAAACATCCTTAGTTGACTATAAGCTGATACATTTGCTACTAAAACAGAGAGACCATATATGAGCACATATAGAGTTAGATCTGTTTCGCTTTTTACAAATAAGAAGGTCGCTATCGTAAATAATAACTTAGCAATAATGTTTTTTAATACAACATACTGCATTTCCTCTAAGCCACGATAGAACCACGTACAATCAAGAATAGACCCAAAAAGCCAAATGGAAAAAAGTTGAAAATAAACTTGATAATTTGAATTTATGTTAGAAAAAATGTATAAGAAGAATAGTGAAAAAAATCCTAAAATAATCTGAATAGCCAAAATACTCCAAAATGTCTCTGATAGTTCCTCTTTATCATCTCTAGTATAGGCACATTCGCGATTTCCATAGTGACCGATACCTAGTAAACCTAAAGTATAAATCAAAGTAACGATTGAATTGGCATAATCGTAAATTCCCAACTGGTGTGCGCCCAATACTCTAGCAACATATGGAGTAATCAATAGTGGTAATATTAAAACTACCACTTGATAAATTAAGTTATATAGATAATTTTTAGAAATTTTACTCAAAACTCTTCTCTCTCATTATTTTTTTAAAAACACTAATATATCTGATATTAAATTGCGGAATGTAGGATAATAAGCATAATACTTCAATTGGAAATGAACTATTTGCATAAGAGTACCATCTTTTAAAATCTCTCTACGTCTCTCAAGAACCATTGCCATATTTTCAAGTTGAGAAATTATTTTTATGTCTAAATGTTCTTTACGAGCCACATCAAGTAAGAAAACTGCAATTTGATAACTCGTATCCACTTCAACAACTCGCCGTTCACGATTAAGAGATTGCTTAGGAGCAGAAGCACTTGTTTCGTGGCGACGAAAATGTATTAAGCGTTTTAAGTATAGATATAGAGTTCCTCTTACCATAGCTAGATTCCATAAAATATTATCATGGCCAAATCTATCTATATCATACTTTTCTAACAGAACTATTAACTCACGCTTAACTGCAAAAGTACATCCTGGTCTCATAACAGAAATACTCTTGTTTTTTAACGAAAACGGGACTACAGCACCATTATCTAACTCAATATCCTTAATCTTGATTTTATCATTTCTACCAAAATCGAGAATCTCATAGTTACTAGCCAATAGTTCTATTGACGGCGATTTATGAAACTCTTTTACCATCAGTGAAATTTTATCTTTATTCCAAATATCATCTTGATCACAAAGAAAAACTACATCTCCTGTTGTCTTTTGAAGCGCTTTTCTAAAGTTTTTTCTCCAACCTATATTAGATGAGTTTTTTATCAATACCCAATTATCAAGATGATACTTCTGAATATACATATTAAGTAAATCAACTGTATTATCTGTTGAACAATCATCAACAATAATAACTTCATCAGCCATTAAACTCTGAGTACGAAGCGATTCTAGCTGCTCTAGCAAATAATCAGCTCCATTATAAGTTGTCATTGCAATAGATATCCTCATTTTTCCTCCATAAATTTCAAATGCTCTTCAACCATTGTTTCAATAGTGTAGTGTTTAATAGTAGATAAAGCATTTTGAGATAATTGAACTCGTAATGAGTCATCTTGTAATACTTGGCTTAACTTTTGAAAAATAGCTTTCCAGTCATCGACCCTATCAATAACATATCCATTATAACCATTCGAAACAAGTTCAATTGCAGCAACACATGCAGATGTAGAAATAACAGGAAGTCCCTGCGACATTGCCTCGTTTACAACAAGTCCCCAAACATCAGACTTTGTTGGTAAAACAAATATATCAGATAGCTTGTAGTATTGTTTCAGTTCAGATGTCTGTAAAAAATCAATAAAATGAAAACGGCTATCTTGTCCAATAAGATCAAGCAAGTATTGTTTGTATTCACTATCAGGACTTGCTCCTACAATCAAACATTGTACATTGTCTGATAAATTTTGAACAGCCTTGATTAAAACATCCACACCTTTACCAGGGATGATTCTACCAACAAATAAAATTGTTTTTTTATTTGGACTGAATCCTAGTTTTTTTCTTAAAAATTGTTTTTCTTCCTCATCGACAATTTGATGTCGTATGTCTTTTTCTGATAACGAAGTAAATGAATACCGATAAATATTTTCTTTATTCACATGATAATGCGCTAAGAAATCATCACTGGACTGACTTGGACTAAAATAATAGCAGGGTTTCGTAAGAATAAATTTTTTAAACTGGTATTTTAAAAAGTTCTCGCTTTCTGGTATCTTACCGCCATCAATTTCTAATATAAACGGTATCTTAGAAAAAACACACTTTAAATAACCAAATAATTCTGTTCGATAAGAATAGTTAGTCAAAAAAATATAGTCATACTTTTCAGGAATTAAATACTGGAATATAGCTGAATTTAATTTCTTCTCATCAATATTACCTTCACTTAAAAAAATGGCGGTAAAATTTTTAAAAGTCTCACGGTAATCAAATCTAATATCTTGAGCTCCTGTTGCTTCGAAAATAACAGTTAAATCCACAAATTTCCCAAGTTGATTATAGAAATCCACACGATAAGGCGATGGAATATTAGTTACAAATAATACTTTTTTCATGATTTATCTACAATTCTTTCATAAGTTTTTGTTAACTTATTAACCATATCAGACAGGTTATAACCCTTAGCAATAATTTTATCAACTGCCCCAGTATCCCGTCCTTTGGTCTCCAAAATCGTTTCACACCAATATTTAACTGTTTCATCCAATGATAAAAAACGTATATTATCAGTTAAATTAATCTCACTGGGAAAATTATCAGAAACTACTAATGGTAAACCGTTGATTTGCATCTCTAGCACAGCTATACCAAAACCTTCAAAAAGAGATGGGAAAACACCTACATCAAACACATTAATCAATTTGTTCACATTAGAAGACTCACCTAAAAAACTAATCTTATCCAATATTCCTAATTGATTTGCTTGCTTTTTAATAACCTCTTCCAATTCTCCCTTACCTATGAGAACAAGATGAGCATCTTCTCTTTCATTGATAACTTCCGCAAAAACTTTAAGAAGAAAATCATGATTTTTCTGATAATCAAATCGTCCTACATGACCAATAACAAACTTATTTTCTAAATTTAATTCCTTACGCAAATCTTTAGATAATTGTGGACTATAGATGAACTTTTGAACATCAATAGCATTAGGAATAACTTCAAAAGAGTGATTACCATACAACCACTCTCCTGCTTTTTCCGAACAAGCCCATAGATGAGTAGCATATTTCGGAATTTGCTTCTTGAATTGGTCATTCAAAAACCTCTTCAATAAACTTTTGTTTGTATAGTTTGTATTATGGCAATGTGAAATACGAATAGGAATATTACACTCTTTTGCAATAGATAAAATTGTACTATTTCCTGCATCAGCATGCGCATGAACTACATCATATTTTCCATTCAGCATAATTTGCTTAATTTGACGATAATTTTTTAAAGGATTCCTTCCTCTGGCAGGAACTCTAAAGATTTTACCTCCAAGATTTAAAATATCTTCATCGCGTACACCTTTGGACAATGTATGGACTAAAAAATCAATTTGAATGTTTTCAGAATGCATTTTTTCATAAACATTCATCATAAAGGTAGATACACCGCCTCTATCCATAGTCCCGCCGTTAACGTATAAAATCTTTATCATATCAACTCCAGTTCCACTAGTATAAATTGAGTATATTTTCTACAAAATACTCTTTTGACAAATTAAAATTAGGATTCCTTTTACATTGACTCACTTCTTTTAGGGATCCTAGTATAGAAGTAACAGTTCTATCACTACACACTATACCGTACATATGTGTACTTTCTATACTCCCCCCAGTTGGGTAGCTCACAACTGGTGTCCCACAGGCAATAGCTTCTAAATTAGTTGTCGGATAATTATCCTGTGTTGTCGGGTTGATAAATACATCTGCCAACGTGTACCAAGCAGAAAGTTCTTCCACACTATCTGTTGTGGTCAGACCAATAACCTCTTGAGGAAGTTTAGTCAATTGTTCTTTTGATAATCCTATCAAAACTAATTGTTGATAAGATTTTAGCTGTGTAGATAATTCTAATAGATCATTCAAGCCTTTACGCTGATCCCAGATAGAAGCCACACCAAGCAGTACCTGTTTGCCTTCTAAGCTAAATTTTTTTCTCAATTCCTGAGCCTCAAATAGCCTTGGTTTAAATATAGTAGTATCAATACCGTTATGAATAACTGTTACGGGATATTCTTTCAAAAATGAACCTCTTACCAGATTCGCCAACCACTCCGATGGCGTAATAAGCGTTAAATTTGGAATCCCTGTAAACAATTGTTTTTTACGTTTAAAATTTCTAGATGAAAAATCAATTAATGACTTTGGATAATCGTGTTTTTGACTCGAATGATAGCACTGTCCAATCTCTTCACATTCTAAAGTATCAAAGTAAGCACCATGTCCAGTAAAAGCCCAACAATCATGTAAGGTCCATAAAATTTTCTTTCCGCAAGTTTTCAAATAGGAAAATAATTCTCCTACATGAATATAGTATCCATGTAAATTATGCAGATGAATAATATCAGGATCATATTCTTTCACCCAAGTAATAAATTTTCTAGTTGCCACTTTACTTCCAAAACCAGCATTATCAAAAAATCGAGCTTGTAAGACATGCCTATTTACATCCACTCTCGATCCTACTTTAACCGCGTAATCTTGATAGACTTCTGGAACATACTCACGTCCATATGCAATCTTAACTTCATGACCCTTTTTTGTTAAAGCGGTTGCGATATCCGTACAAATTCTTCCTGTACTCCTAATACCACAAACAGTATTAATCATCAAAATTTTCATGAGGAAAATTCCTCTCTCAAATACTTTTCCAACTGTGTCATAAACTGCTCTTTAGAAAAGTGCTTTTCATAGTAATAACGAGCTTGCTTTCCTAACTCCTTTTGTTCCTCTATAGACAACATACTGAATTCACAAATATTTTGTGCTAATTGTTCCACATCTTGTTCAGAACTAACATAGCCACAATTTGCTTCCTCTACGATTGTTTTAGTATCTCCTGAAATTGCACCTATAATTGGTTTCCCTGCCGCCATATAAGATTGTACCTTCCCAGGTATAGTACGAGAAACTATCGAGTCTCCTATTAAAGAAACTAACATAGCATCTGATTTTTTATAGAAGGTAGGCATTTCTTCCAAAGAACGTCTTCCATAAAAGGAAACATTCTTCAACTCCAATTCATAAGCTAATGCTTTCATACTTAACAATTCCGTACCATCTCCAACAAAATGAAAATGAATTTTCTTGGGTAAATCAGTATTCTTTTCTATCAAGCTGGCAGCTTTCAAAATAGTTTCCAAATTTTGTGCTTTACCAATATTACCAGCAAAAGTTAGGTCAACACTTTCTTTATTAACTCTCGATTCATCAGGGATAAAAAGATCTTCTGCATATTGTGGCAAATAAGTAATCTTTTGTTCTAATATATCAAATTGTTGCACAAAATAATTCTTAAATGATGGACTAGTGACAAATATATAATCACTAGTTCGATAAACTTTTTTTGAGATAAATTTAAACAACTTGAAAATCAAGCCATCTTGTTTCACTCCACCTACAGTTAAACTATCTGGCCAAACATCCATACAATATAGAAATAGGGGCTTCTTATACTTATTTTTATAAACCATACCAGCCCATGCCATCATAACTGGAGATGATTGATTTACAAAAACACAATCAAATTCTGATCCATCTTTTGCTTTATACTGTCCCAGTAAAACTCCTATCGATGAACTGATAGCAAAACTAAAATAATTTAATATCCTATGTAAAGTACTTTTTCCCCTTGGAATTGTATAGGAACGAAAAACAGTAACTCCTTCTATAGTTTCTCGTCTATTTTGGTTATTCCGATAATCCGCATATATTTCACCTTCAGGATAATTAGGAATTCCTGTTAAAACAGTAACTTCATGGCCTCTCTCAACAAGATCTTCACAAATATCTGATAATCTAAAAGGTTCTGGTCTATAATGTTGACTAACAAATAAAATTTTCATTTCACTATCTTAACTCTCTCGTTTACTCCCCTCTACAATTCCTTTTCGTTTCAATACGTAAGGTATTGTTCTTACTATACATTTTATGTCCATTATTAATGATCTATGTTTTACATAATAACCATCCAATTTTGCTTTCATATCTGTAGACAGATTGTCTCGACCATTAATTTGTGCCCATCCCGTTAATCCTGGTAAAACATCATTTGCACCATATTTATCTCTTGCTTCTACTACATCCAATTCGTTTATTGCTACCGGTCTAGGGCCCACAATACTCATATTACCAACAAGAATATTACATAGTTGAGGCAACTCATCTAAAGATGTTTTTCTTAAAACACTTCCTACTCTGGTAATCCACTGCTCTGAATTGTGTAAATCTCGAGTAGCTACATATTTGGGAGATTCTACTTTCATTGTTCTAAATTTTAAAACATAAAAAGATTTCTTATGAAGCCCAAAACGTTTTTGCTTAAATATCGCTGGTCCTTCTGAATCCAGTTTAATCGCGATTATAATTATCAAAAAAACTGGACACAGTACTATTATGCCTATTAAAGATAAAGTTATATCCCCTAATCGTTTTATTACACTGTACATAAACTATTTCTCACTATAAATTCAAATTCTATCTTATTCCCATCTTTCAAATTAAATCGTTCAGTTCATGCAACTGCAAAAACTCAGTATATCTTTGGTAATTCAATGATTTATGGGAATATAGTCCTTATATCTGCTATAACAAATAAAATTTTCTTTTCTCATCTAAACAAAACTTATTTGTTTCAGTAATATATGACTTCTCAATAATGGATTAGAAAGTTCAGTTCAATTGTTCTTCCAAACAGATCGAATATTTCTTGAAGAAATATCAGTTTCTGAACTTGCAATCAGTACATAAGCTAATAAACTAACAAGTATACTCTGCAAGAGGGCCAGAGTTATATTGTAGAGGCCTCTTCCTTCCATACTGAACTCCCTATCTTATTTTTTTCTTTTACCATAAGAACCGTAAGTTCCATAAGATCCATATTTTTCTCGTTTAACATCAAATTTATTTAAAACAACACCCAAAAATAAGATCCCTGTTTGTTCTAACTGAACCTTAGCTTTTTGAATATCTCTTCTTTTTGTTCTACCAGCTTCTGTAACCAAAATTGATGCATCACATTTTTGAACAATAATCGCTGCATCAATTACAACTCCGATTGGGGCTGTATCAACAATAATATAATCAAAATATTTTCGTAGTGTTTCAATCATCAATTCAAAATTGGTACTTTGAAGAAGAGCTGTTGGATTTGGAGAAGGTGACCCTGATTGGATCATAAATAAATTATCAATGTTTGTTTCACAAAGACCATGAGATAAGTCTTGTGTACCAGCAAGATAATCAGTTAAACCTGTGATTCGTTCTCTTGATTTGAATACTCCAGACATGACTGAGTTTCGAATGTCGGCATCAATCAATAACGTCTTGTAGCCAGCACGCGCAAAAGCCCAAGCAACATTAGTAGCTGTTGTAGACTTTCCTTCGCTAGGGTCAACCGATGTAACGGCAATAACCTTTAAGTTATTCCCACTCAGTTGTATATTTGTACGTAAAGCATTGTAGTACTCTTCTGCTTTTTTTACAGAGTTCAGTTTTTGTTGTGATAATTCTAACTTCGCCATAAGTTCTCCCTTACTTTAATTTATCCATGTCTGGAATGGCTCCAAGGAGTGAAATTTCCATAACATCTTCGATATCTTCTGGACGTTTAACACGGTCATCGAATAGTTCAAGCAACAAGACCACTACAATCATTAATCCTGCACCTGCTACAACTCCCATAATGGTATTTCGACGAATATTTGGTGAAGACGGTCCAGTTGCTGGACGTGCTTCCTCCAAGGTAGTTACGTCAGAAACACGGGTGACCGCAATAATCTTTTGTGCCGCAACATCTCGAAGAGCATTTGCAATTCGACTTGCTTCGTCAGGCTTGTGATCACTAACTGAAATAGATACGATACGTGTGTCTGCGGGAACCGTTACTTGAATCTTCTTAGCTAATATTTTCGCATTAATGTTTAAACCAAGATCAGCAACTACTTTCTCTAGGACATCTTGGGAAAGAATGATCTCACGATAGTCCTTAACCAGGTAAGCTCCTGCTTGTAGATCTTGATTTGTCAATCCCGGTTTATCACTTTGGTTTCGATTAACTACATAAATCCGAGTTGTACTTCTGTACTCAGGTTTAACAACAAAACTACTATATGCAAATGCAGCGGCTCCTGCTACGATGGCTACAAGAAGGATTAGCAGTTTCTTTTTCCATAGTGCCTTTAACAACTGAATAACATTGATTTCAATAGTATCTTTTTCTTTCATTATAACTCCTAAATAATTTGATCTTTAATGACTTTTTCGGGATTTAATATAAAGAGTTCCCGAGCCTTATCTTGGCCATACTTTTTACTCACTATTTCGTAGGCTTCCTTCATATAAGGAGGGCGACCATCTAGATTGTGCATATCACTAGCAACTATATGAACCAAATCCCTCTCTAAGAAATAACGAGCCCGTTTTTTCATGAATTTATAAGTATCACCAAACAATTTTGGTTTAAGGATACTCGAACTGTTGACCTGTGTATAACATCCCATGTTGATGAGGTCTCGCACTCTTTTTTCATTATTTTCCAAAGCAGCGTATCGCTCTATATGCGCTATTACAGGTGTTATTCCTAACATGAGAACATTCGTTAGTGCATTATGAATGTCTCGGTAAGGAGTATTCATGCTGAATTCTATCAAGGCATAACGGGTGCCATTTAGTTGTGGAATCTGCTGATTCTCTAATTTGTTTAAAGCATCACTGCTGTAATAAATTTCTGCTCCATACAAGATGGTTAAATCAGGAGCAACCTCTTTAGCCAACTCCTTGACAACTTTAAAATTTCTTAATATGTCCTCTTCTGGTGTTTCAAACATCCCCTTTCGACGATGGGAAGTCGAAACGATGGTACGGACTCCTTGAGCATAGGCTTCCTTCAGAAGCGCTATACTTTCTGCCTTATCCTTAGGACCATCATCTACATCAAAAACTATGTGTGAATGGATGTCAATCATCTTATTTTCCTTCCATGATATCTTTGATTTCTGTTTTGAGTGTCTCTAGGCTGTTTGGATCAACTTCTAACATATAGAGTTCACTGTCAGGCATAGCATAGGAAGGAAGACCCATACGACCAGTTCCCTTTAAATCTCGAGTGATGACAGTATATTTCCCTCCACTTACTAGTTGGGAGTTCACTAAACTAACCATTGTTTCAGGAGGCATATTGGTTTGGACAGAATCCTGTAAACTTTGCATAATATCATCAAAATTTTTCAATGCTTCTGCCGAAGTTAGTTTTTGGATAATAGCCGAAATGACTTTCTGTTGGTTACGTCCACGATCTCCATCACCGTTTGCTAATGAATAGCGCTCACGTACAAAGCCTAAGGCCTGCTCAGAGTCTAGGTGGACATTCCCAACAGGGAAGTTATATTTCCCTTGAAATAATGTAAACTCTTGGTCATTATAAACATCGACACCACCTAAGAGATCAATTAATTTCAAGAAAGAAGTGAAGTTGAGTCGTGCATAGTAATTTAGGTCAATTCCATAAAGATTTTCCAAAGTATGAATCGAAGCATCCACACCATAAATACCTGCATGGGTCAATTTATCATTTTGGTTATTGCCTCCATCAGCTATGGGCACATAAGCATCACGAGGGGTCGTTGTCAAGAGAATTTTCTTGGTTTCTTGATTAACCGTCATGATGATATTGACATCCGAACGAGAAACGGAGCTAATCGGTCCGTATGTGTCAATCCCACTAATATAGATATTAAAAGCCTTGTTTTGAGAAGACTTAGGTGCTTCAACAGTTTTGGTTAGTTCTTTGGTATAAATTTTCTTGATTTTTTTGGCGTGATCCGGATACTCTTGTTCAATCAGATTTTCAAAGACACTATTCAAAACAATTGCCTTGGTCTCTCCAGCTAAGAGACTCTTATAAGCCGCAAGGTAAGAAGAACTATCCTCAACCTTTAGGTCTTTATTCTGACTTGTCTTAATATCATCAAGCAGTTTTTTGATATTCTCTGCATCTGTTTTTGTCGGAGCTGTCACACTGGATAGTTGGGATACATTACCAATCTCACTATCCTCCAAAACTGCAACACTGATAGAGTAACTAGAATAGTTAGATGTTGCATTTAAATGATTGGCCAAACTAACGAACTGATGAACTCCAACCAAAGCTAGTGAGCTGGCTACAATAGATAGCAAGAGCATGATTAAAGTAAACTTCTTAGCTTTTCTATTTGATATTAAAAATAAAGCTACTAGCGCAATGAACATCATAATAGCTGCTAGAAGAAGATTGAAATAACTAACGGCTAAGATATGATATCTGAATATTAAAAACAGCAAAAAACAAGTAAGCACTATATATAAAAACAACAAAATAATATTGAAACTTTGCTGAAACTTGCTCGCTTTATTTTCTTTTAAACGTCTTACCACCTTACACCTCTATTAATTATTTTATTTCTATTATACCACAAACTAACACCAGATGCTATCAACACCTGAATTGCAACCGTTTTATTTTACCTTAAAACCAAAAATATTATATTTCAATCATTAAATGCCTCATATCTTTTTTGAAAGAAGACTTCCAACAAAAATACCAGGAGATAGAAATCGGTTGACAAGTTCTCAATACCATACTCTCACACTCTAAAACTTTCAATAATTACCAAGAAAGTGGAAGATTTTAACTAGAGAGACTCAAGTTTTTTATAAAAACAGCCTTTTAGAGTCTTGAAAACAAAAAAACAACCCGCTATCGCAACAAAGACTTATCGTTAATAAAAAACAAGAGGCAGGGTAAAAGTCTTCAAAATAAAAAAACACATAGTATTAAGTGTTCAAAAACTTTATACTATGCATTTTATAATTGAAAGCTTCACTCAATTTCATTTTCAAATTGAGTTTTTACCCAACCTATCTTCTTAAACTTATTTCACGTGACTTTCAAAGTCTTTTTGACTCTTCTCGACAGAATTTTTACGTTCTTGTTCCCATTTAGCCTTCGCTTCAGCAAATTGAGAGCTTGTAACAACATCTGTCTGCAATCTCATGTACTTGTAGTTGCTTCCAGTTCCTTTGATACCAACTAGTGAGTAAGCGCGTGTAAATGGTGTCACACGAGTCACTGAAGCACCACCACCGTTTGACACAACTGGGATTAGAAGGGAACTATCAATCAACCAAGCTTGTGCATCTGCGTAGTTTTCATAGCGTTTAGCTACGTCTGTATTTTCTGTATCTGCTGTTTTTAATTTTTGAGTAAATTGGTCCAAACCTAGACTAGTAATCTTACTGGTGTCCTTGCTTGGATCAAGTCCCAAAATCTTGAGATAGAATCCATCTTCAGCGTTGAAAGGATTGAGGTAAGTCGAAGGATCTTGGTAGTCAGCTGACCATCCATCCAAGTTCAAATCATAGTCATGATCTGCTGGAGTTGGTGCTTGAACTGTTGCATTTGTATAATCATCTGTTGACAATTGGATAACATCAACCACTACATTTTCAGAACCGAGCGTTGATTCGATTGATTGTTTGATTGAGTTTGTTCCAGAAAGCAAGGTCTTGTTAACCTGGTCTACAGGCAAGTCCAAATGAATTGGGAAGCTCACACCTTGAGCTTCTAATTCTTTCTTAGCTTCTGCAAACTTGGCTTGTGCTTTTTCTTTATTGAAATAACCGTCTTGAGCATCTTCAAGATTCATATTTGACCATTGTGTACCATAGTTGACCAATTTGGAAGCAACTGTTTCACCAAAAGTCTTGTCTCCAACTTGTACGAAAGTTGGTGGTACAAGCGAGTTACGAAGAGTGTTCTTAGCTGCTTCTTCACCATTTGATTGAGCTGAGTAAGCTGTACGATCAATGGCGAAGTTAACTGCCTGACGGAAGTTTTTATTCAAAACTGCAGCTTGAGTTGCTTGTTTTTGTTCATCGCTTGTTTTTGCAGTATGGTTATAAGCACCACGGTTGACGTTAAAGTTATAGTACCAAGATGTTGCATCTTGCAAGCTATAAACGATATTGTCCTTGTATTTTTCCTTTGTCTTAGCGAAGTTTGAGCTATTTGGATAAACACCTGCAGATGAGTAAGCACCACTTTCAAAGTTACGAATTGTCAAGTCTTGGTCTGAACCATCAAAGTAGGACAATTTTACCTTTTCAATCGTTACTTTTTCTTGGTCATAGTAATGTGGGTTTTTCACATATTCGATAGAAGACTTAGATGTAAAATCTTTTAACAAATATGGTCCGCTATAAAGAATGCTATCTGGTTTCAGGGTTCCGAAGTCTTTACCTTTAGAAGCAAGGAATTCTTCGTTTACAGGGAATAAGATACTGTTGGTTGTTTTTGAGTTCCAGAATGGCTCTGGACGAGTCAAGGTATATTGGACAGTATAGTCATCTAAGGCTTTGACACCAACATTTGAGAAGTCAGTATTTGCACCTGTTACATAATCATCCAAGCCCTTGATAGAGTTCTGAATCAAGTCTAGGGCTTGACCCTTATTATCAGCAGCGTACTTGATACCAGTTACAAAGTCTTGTGCTTTAAGGGGAGCGTATTCTTCACCGTCAGCTGTAAACCACTTGGCATCTTGGCGAAGTTTGTAGGTATAAGTTAAACCATCCTTAGAAACACTCCAATCTTCTGCAAGGGCAGGAATGAGGTTTCCATAGTTATCATTTTCAAGCAAACCATCAACCAAGTTGGTTACAATAGCAGTGTTATCACCAGCGTAGTCCAAGAGATAGTTGAAGGTTGTTGGATCTGCACCAAAGGTAGACGAGTATGTTTTGCCGTCTGATGCTGACTGGCCACATGCTGTCAATAGGACCGCAGCAGCAAGTGTCAACCCTGCTCCTAATAAGCGTTTTTTCATGCTCATGATTTATTTCTCCTTATATGTTAGGTTTTGTAACATGGTTATATTTTAACAAATTTTGTCCAAAAAGTAAAGTTATATACTGATTTGACCTCTCATTGAAAATCAAAAAAATAAAGAAATCCCGCTTCAAAACAGGATTTCTTTATTCATTACAAAAGACTATTTAACGTGATTTGCTAGTTCTTTTTGGTATTTAGCATTTGTTTCAATTTTCTCTTTTTGCCATTTCTTGAGAGCTTCTTCGTATTCTTTAGCTGTTACAATATCATTTTGCAATTCTAAACCTTTGAATACAAATGGATCTCCCTTGATACCAACTTGAGAGTAAGCTTTTGTGAATGGAACTGTACGGCTAACTGTCGGAGAACCACCTGAAGAAGCTACAGGGATAAGGAGTGAGCTATCTGAAACCCAAGCTTGTGCTTTGGCATATTTTTCATAGCGTTTGTTAAGATCGCTTGTTTCTGACGCTGCATCATCCAAGAGTTTCTTGTACTCATCAAGTCCAACTTGAGCCATAACTTCTGGATCTTTACCTTTTGTGATACCCAAGTGTTTAAGGGCAGAACCCTTCTTAGCATCTAAGATATTGAGGTAGGTTGCTGGGTCTTGATAGTCTGGCCCCCAACCAGTTCCGTTCAAGTCATAATCTTTTTGAGAAGGCACTTTGGCTTGAGATGTGATACTCATTTTCTCATTGTCAGTCATTTGAAGTACATCAATGACAACATTTTCACTTCCAAGTGCTGCTTCGACAGACTGTTTGAGAGAGTTGGTTTGCTGTACAGCAATGACATCTGTCTGCTCAACTGGAATATCCAAATGGATTGGGAAGGTTACACCTTTAGCTTGCAATTCTGATTTTGCTTTTTCAAAGGCAGCTTTTGCTTTTGTTGGATTGTAAAGGGTATCTTTACCATCTGTCAAAGCTACATCCTTCCACTGGTCTCCGTATGTTACCAATTGTTCTTGAGCCAATTCACCGAGGGTCTTTTCACCAACTTGGACATAGTCATAAGGCACAAGGCTGGTACGGATAATCTTGTCTGCACCTTCTTCGCCATTCATCTGTGCAGAGTAAGCATGACGGTCAAGAGCGAAGTTGATGGCTTGACGGAAGTTTTTATTGAGAAGTGCTTCTTTAGTTGATGTTTTTTGGGCATCATCTGTCTTAGCTGTTTTATTGTAAGACTGACGATTTACGTTGAAAGTAAAGTAATAGCTTGTCGCTTCTTGCGGACTATAAACGATCTTATCGCCGTATTCTTTCTTAGTTGAATCAAAGCTTGAGCTAGTTGGGAAAAGACGAGCTGTCGTATATGAGCCTGACGCAAAGCTACGAATCAATGATTCTTGGTCAGAACCATCGTAGAAGGTAAGCTTGACGTGGTCAATTTTAACATTGTCTTTGTCCCAATAATTTGGGTTCTTTTCGTACTCGATCACTGATTTTGAAGTGAAGTTCTTCAAAATATATGGACCATTGTAGAGAATACCTGAAGGCGCTGCCGCACCGTAATCTTTTCCTTGAGAATTTAAGAATTCTTCATTAACGGGGAGCATAGTTGCTGTTGTCACCTTAGAATTCCAGAAGCTTTCTGGTTTGTTCAAGGTATACTCAACTGTATAATCGTCAACTGCTTTGACACCGACTGTTGAGAAGTCATTTGTTTCACCGCTGACATACTCTGCCAAACCTTTGATAGAGTCTTGGATAAGAGTTAGACCATCTGATTTACCATCTGCAGCATGCTTCAAACCTGTCACAAAGTCTTGGGCCTTGACTTCAGCGTACTCTTCTCCTTCAGAAGTATACCATTTGACACCTTTACGTAGCTTGTAAGTATAAGTCAAACCGTCTTGTGAAACAGACCAGTCTTCAGCAAGAGATGGAATCAAGTTTCCATATTTGTCATTTTCCAAGAGTCCGTCGACCAAGTTGGCAATGACGTCTGATGTTGAACTTTTACTAGTAACGCTATAGTCCAATGTTGTTGGATCAATGGCATATACATACGAAAATGTTGTTGGAGCATCTGCTTTTTTCTCAGTCTTGCCACAAGCTGCCAAAAGAAGAGCTGCGCTCATCGTTATCCCTGCTACTGCGAGCCACTTTTTCGATTTCATTGGTATTCTCCTTTAAAATACTATTTTCACCATTATACCCTATTTTTATATAAAAGCAAGGATTTTCAGGTGATTTTTTAGAAAATTCAAACTAATATTTTTTTAAGAAATTTATACACTTATTTTAGAAAAAACTCAAGCATCTAAGATACTTGAGTTTTAGGTTTAATTGGCTAATTCGACGCAGAAGGCATCCCAAGGAGCCAAGCTCTGTGTAGTCAAAACTGCTTCTACTGAGGTATTTTCAATCAAGATAGACTTAACTGATTCTTCTACTGCAAACTCTTGCTGCTGGTTGGACAAATTGGCGACCACTAGAAAACGACGGTCCCCATCTTTACGGATATAAGCAAAGACTTTTTCAGCCGTATCAAGAAGTTCAAAGTCAGCACGAACCAACCAGCTATTTTCCTTACGAATTTCTACCAGTTTTTGATAAGTATAGAAAATAGAATCTGGGTTTGCCAGTGCTTCCTGAACGTTGATTGCTTCGTAGTTTGGATTAACAGCCAACCAAGATTGTCCGTCTGAGAAACCAGCATTTTTTGTTCCATTCCACTGCATTGGGGTACGGGCATTGTCTCGTCCAATCACACGAATACTATCCATGATTTCTTCCATTGGAACGCCTTTTTCAAGAGCTTCACGCGCATAATTGAGGGATTCAATATCCTCTACTTGATCCAGCGTTTCAAACGGGAAATTGGTCATTCCAATCTCTTCACCTTGGTAAATATAAGGAGTCCCTCTCATAAGATGAAGTAAGATTGCATACGCTTTGGCAGATTTTTCACGGTAGTCTTGGTCATTTCCCCAGATAGAGACAATACGAGGGAGGTCATGGTTGTTCCAGAAGAGGGAATTCCAGCCATCTTCAACTCCCAACTCTGTTTGCCATTTGTTGAAAATCTCTTTTAACTTCCCAACATTTAGCTCTTTTTGGTACTGCCACTTAGGTTGCCCTTCCTGATACTGAAGACAGATATGTTCAAACTGGAAGACCATAGACAGTTCTTGTCCTTTCGGATCTGAATAGAGTTTAGCGATCTCTGGTGTTGCTCCCCAAGTTTCCCCTACTGTCAAGAGCTCTTTGTCGCCGAAAGTAGCCTGATTCATTTCCTTGAGATAGGGATGGAGCATAGGACCATTATTTACAATTTTCTGATCAGGAATCTTCCCAATCATGTCAATGACGTCCATACGGAATCCACCAATCCCTTTATCAATCCAGAAATTCATCATCTCATAGATTTTTTGGCGTAGTTCTTCATTTTCCCAGTTGAGGTCTGGTTGTTTCTTACTGAAAAAATGCAGGTAATATTGACCAGACTTTTCGTCATATTGCCAGGCAGAACCACTGAAAATTGACTCCAATTCGTTAGGTTCATCACGCCAGATATAGTAGTCTCGCTCAGGACTATCAGGATTTTCACAAGCTTCAATAAACCAAGCGTGCTCATCTGATGTATGATTGACCACCAAATCCATAATGATTCGGATATCTCGTTTTTTAGCCTCAGCAATCAGCTCATCCATATCCTCCATCGTGCCAAAAATAGCAGCGATATCTTGATAATTGGCAATATCATAACCATTGTCATCCATGGGGCTATCATAGACTGGAGAAAGCCAGATCGCTGTGATCCCTAACTTAGCTAGATAGTCTAGCTTACTGGTAATCCCAGGTAAATCACCAATCCCATCTCCGTTGCTATCCTTAAAACTTTTTGGATAGACCTGATAAACAACGGCATTGTGCCACCATTTTTCTTGCATCTTTTTACCTCTATTTAAAATTGACTTTACTCCATCATAGACCTTTTATCAAAATTATGCAAGCGTTTGCTTTATCTTTTTTCTCACTTTTGCGACTCTCTAGTTTCTAATCTTCCATTTTTTTTATATAATAGAGCTCAGAGGTAAAAAAATGAAAAAACAAGCTTTTAGTTCTGAACAATATTTGAATCTACAACGCGACCATATCTTGGAGCGCATCAACCAATTTGACGGCAAACTCTATTTAGAGTTTGGTGGTAAGATGTTAGAAGATTTTCACGCTGCTCGTGTCCTTCCTGGATATGAACCAGATAACAAAATCAAACTCTTACAAGAATTGAAGGAGCAAGTTGAGGTTGTTATCGCTATTAACGCTAGCAATATCGAGCACTCAAAAGCTCGTGGAGACTTGGGCATTTCTTATGACCAAGAAGTGCTTCGTTTGATCGATAAATTCAATGAACTCGGTATCTTTGTTGGTTCAGTTGTCATTACTCAATATGCAGGCCAACCGGCAGCTGATGCCTTCCGTAATCAATTAGAGAAAAATGGTATCGACTCTTATCTACACTACCCTATCAAGGGGTATCCGACAGATATGGATCATATCATTTCTCCTGAAGGTATGGGGAAAAACGACTATATCAAAACTAGTCGAAACTTGATTGTCGTGACTGCTCCTGGGCCTGGTTCAGGTAAGTTGGCAACTTGTATGTCTAACATGTACCACGACCAAATCAATGGTATCAAGTCTGGTTATGCTAAATTTGAAACCTTCCCAGTTTGGAATCTCCCACTTCATCATCCAGTAAACTTAGCTTATGAAGCTGCTACAGCAGACCTAGATGATGTCAACATGATTGACCCATTCCATCTCCAAACTTATGGAGAAACCACAGTCAACTACAACCGCGACATTGAAATTTTCCCTGTCCTTAAGCGTATGCTGGAACGTATTCTCGGTGAGTCTCCTTATGCGTCTCCAACTGACATGGGTGTCAATATGGTTGGTTTTGCAATCACTGATAACGACGCTGCCATTGAAGCATCTAAACAGGAAATTATCCGTCGCTATTACCAGACCGTTCTTGACTTCAAAGCTGAGAAGGTTGGAGAAACTGCTGTGAAGAAGATTGAGCTTCTCATGAATGACCTCGGCATCACTCCAGCTGACCGCAAGGTTGCTGTCGCTGCACGACAAAAAGCAGAAGAAACAGGCGGACCTGCCCTAGCTCTTGAATTACCTTCTGGTGAAATCGTTACTGGTAAGAATTCAGAACTCTTTGGTCCAACAGCCGCTGCTTTGATTAATGCTATCAAGATGTCCGCTAACATTGATGCTGAAACAAAATTAATTGAACCAGAAGTGGTGAAACCAATTCAAGGTTTGAAAATCAATCACTTGGGTAGCCGTAACCCTCGACTCCACTCAAATGAAATCCTCATCGCTCTTGCTATCACAGCAATGCAGAATCCTGATGCAGATCGTGCCATGAAAGAACTCGGAAATCTCAAGGGTAGCGAAGCTCATTCTACAATTATCCTAACAGACGAAGACAAAAATGTTCTTCGCAAACTAGGTATCAACGTAACCTTTGATCCTTACTACCAATACGATCGTTTGTATCGCAAGTAAAAATACGAAACTAACTCCTCTTAGAATTGGATCCTTATCATCCAGCTCTAAGAGTTTTTTATATCTTGCAAGTCTTCCACAAGCATATCTTTCAAAAAGAATTCTCATTTTCATAGAAACTGAGATAACATTTAATTTTAGATTTATTTCTAATGAATTCTTAAAAGGAGTGATACTCAATAAAAATCAAAGAGCAAACTAGGAAACTAGCCGCAGGCTGCTCAAAGCACTGCTTTGAGGTTGTAGATGAAACTGACAAAGTCAGCTCAAAACACTGTTTTGAGGTTGTGGATAGAACTGACGAAGTCAGCTCAAAGCACTGTTTTGAAGTTGTGGATAGAACTGACGAAGTCAGTAACCATACCTACGGCAAGGCGACGTTGACGCGGTTTGAAGAGATTTTCGAAGAGTATGAATCAATCCTCTTCAATCTTGACTTGAACTACCTTGGCTGAGGTTGATCCATTTTCTCTACAATATCAACTTGGTGTAATAAGACTGACTGCGTCACTCTTATCTAAAACCTCAAAGCGATGCTTGGAGACATCTACACAAGAGAACAAATTTGATCATTGATTTTCATTGAATATACAAAAAAGTGAACAAGACAGTATTCTGATTTTCAGAAAACTATTTTGTTCACTTTTGATTATGATTTAATTTTTTTAGCTTATTCTACTGTTACTGACTTAGCAAGGTTACGTGGTTTGTCCACATCGAGTCCACGGTGTAGGGTTGCAAAGTAAGCGACTAATTGCGTTGGTACGACCATTGAGATTGGTGAGAGGTAAGGGTGTACGGTCGTAAGAACGATATCATCTGTATCTTTGGCAACATTTTCTTCTGCAATGGTGAGGACCTTAGCTCCACGCGCTGCCACTTCTTGGATATTTCCGCGAGTGTGGTTGGCAAGGACTGGGTCTGACAAGAGGGCCAAGACAGGTGTTCCTTCTTCAATCAAGGCAATCGTTCCGTGCTTGAGTTCTCCAGCCGCAAAACCTTCACATTGGATGTAAGAGATTTCTTTGAGTTTGAGACTAGCTTCCATAGCTACATAGTAGTCTTGACCGCGTCCGATGTAAAAGGCATTGCGTGTTGTTTCAAGAAGATCACGGACTTTTGCGTCGATCGTTTCTTTCTCTGAAAGAGTTGATTCGATAGACTGAGCCACGATTGACAACTCATGAACCAGGTCAAAGGCTTGCGCTTTAGCATTGCCGTTTGCTTCTCCGACTGCTTTTGCAAGGAAGGCAAGGGCTGCGATTTGTGCTGTATAAGCCTTAGTTGATGCTACGGCAATTTCAGGACCTGCATGAAGCAACATAGTATGGTTAGCTTCACGTGAAAGTGTTGAACCTGGTACGTTTGTAACTGTCAAGCTTGGAATTCCCATTTCATTAGCCTTAACCAAAACCTGACGACTATCCGCTGTTTCACCAGACTGGCTGATAAAGATGAAGAGTGGTTTCTTGCTGAGAAGTGGCATACCGTAGCCCCACTCAGAGGAAATACCAAGTTCAACTGGCGTATCTGTCAATTCTTCCAGCATCTTCTTAGAAGCAAATCCTGCGTGGTAAGATGTTCCAGCTGCTAGGATGTAGATGCGGTCTGCATCTTGAACAGCCTTAATGATAGCTGGATCTACCACTACTTGACCAGTCTCATCTGTATAGGCTTGGATGAGCTTACGCATCACCGTTGGCTGCTCATCAATTTCCTTAAGCATGTAGTATGGATATGTCCCCTTACCGATATCAGATAAGTCAAGCTCGGCAGTATAGCTAACACGCTCACGGCTGTTACCATCATAGTCTTGCACTTCAACGCTATCAGCTTTGACAATCACCAATTCTTGGTCATGGATCTCCATGTATTGGTTAGTTTCACGAATCATAGCCATGGCATCTGAGCAGACCATGTTGTAACCTTCACCAAGACCAATCAAGAGTGGTGATTTGTTCTTGGCCACGTAGATGACATCTGGATTTTCAGAGTCGATCAAGGCAAAGGCATATGAACCACGAATGATATGAAGAGCTTTTTTGAAAGCTTCAAGTACTGACAAGCCGTCTTCTTCTGCAAATTTTCCAATCAAGTGAACAGCGATTTCTGTATCTGTTTGTCCCTTGAAGTGGTGACCTGCAAGGTAGTCTTCCTTGATTTCAAGATAGTTTTCAATCACACCATTGTGGACCAAGACAAAACGTCCTGTCTCAGAGCGGTGGGGGTGAGCATTGTCTTCTGTTGGTTTCCCATGAGTCGCCCAACGAGTATGTCCGATACCAGTTGTTCCCTCAACACCAGCAGTTTTAGCAGATAATTCTGCGATACGACCAACCGCCTTCACTAAATGGTTTTCAGCACCACCTAGGACAAAAATCCCCGCAGAATCATAACCACGGTATTCGAGCTTTTCAAGCCCTTGAATCAAAATATCAGTTGCATTTGTGTTTCCAACAACACCAACAATTCCACACATAGTATATACGACACAGACAAGCTGTGCTTTCCCCTTAAATTGGTATAGTCTAATTCTCGCTTTACAGAATCAGCAAAAACAGTATATACTTGTTTCTTTTACTTGTCAAGAATAAAAATTGGTATAGCGTGATTCTGCCGATTCTATCTACTAAAAATCTATCATATTTCGCCTAAAGCAAGTATTTAAAAAGGGCTTTACCGCCCTTAATAACTACTATTTTGTAGCAAGCTTGTCTGCCTTTACTACTTCTTGAAAGTTTTTTTGATAATTTACTTTAATCGTCATTGTCATGTGAGAGTCCTCGTTTCTTTTTAATGACTCTAGTATAGGACGCCTTCCTAAAACATAGCTTATATTTTCCTTAGAAAAAACTAAAAGTAACTTGTGACTCAATGAAAACGAAAGAGAAAACTAGAAAGCTAGTCACAGCTTTCTCAAAGCACTGCATTCAGTTTACCAGATAGACTAAGACCTCGTTTGAAGTGGTGTTTAAGTTTATGCATTCAGTAAATAAAATTAATATAAGCATTTTTCTAAATCCCTTACCTGCGAATCCCATACAAAAAGAGCGTTACCGCTCTTTTACTTAGTATTTAGGAGAAGGTGTTTGTTCCTGTTGAAACGTTTTTTGGTAATTTACTTTAATTGTCATTGTCATGTGAGAGTCCTCGTTTCTTTTTGATGACTCTAGTATAGGCAATAACTCTAAAAGTAAACTTAAGATTTTCTTAGAGAAAGCTTAATCTAAATGTTCTTTCTTTTCTAGATTTAGGGCAATCATATGCCACTCTGGATCCTCCTGCCAGTTAGACAGTGAACTGATATAACTAGCTACCTTACGTGCTTCTTCAAGAATCGGAAAATCTTCGATAATATCAGCTACTTGAAACTCTGGTAGACCTGACTGTCTGGTTCCAAAAATCTCACCCGAACCGCGCATTTTCAAATCTTCTTCTGCAAGGACAAAACCATTGGTCGTTTCTGTCATGATACGCATACGGTCTTTTCCAGAGTCAGTCTTAGGATTGGCAACGAGAACTGCATAGGACTGCTTCTCCCCACGACCGACACGACCTCTGAGCTGATGAAGCTGACTAAGTCCGAAACGGTCAGCATCCATGATAATCATGACGGTTGCATTTGGCACATTGACCCCAACTTCGATAACCGTTGTCGAAACCAGAATATCTGTCTTTCTATCTTTGAACTCCTGCATAATCTGGTCTTTTTCATCACTCTTCATCTTCCCGTGTAAGAGGGCAACTTTTGCTTTCCCTGCAAAATGATCCGTCAATTCTTCCGATAAAGCAATAGCATTTTTTAGGTCCAAGGCTTCAGATTCTTCAATCAAGGGCGAAATGACATAGGCTTGAGAACCTTTTTGAATCTCACCCTCCAACCAAGTCAAAACCTGGGGCAATTGCTCATGCTTGATCCAACGTGTCACAATCGGTTTGCGTCCTGCTGGCATCTGGTCAATAATGGAAACATCCATATCTCCAAAGGCGGTGATAGCCAAGGTCCGTGGAATCGGTGTCGCTGTCATCATGAGGACATCTGGATTTTCTCCTTTTTCACGTAAAATACGCCTTTGCCCCACACCAAAACGGTGTTGCTCATCGATGATGATCAAACCTAGTCTAGCGTAGTCTACCCCATCCTGTATAAGAGCATGGGTACCAATAATCACATCGACCTCGCCCTTGGCAATGGTCTCTAAAACCGTGCGTTTTTCTGCAGCTTTTAATGAACCTGTTAGGAGAGCTAGTTTCAAATCAGGAAAGAGACTTTCTAGACTTTCAAAGTGTTGCTCTGCAAGAATCTCTGTTGGAACCATGAGAGCGGCCTGATAACCAGCCGTTACAGCTGCGTACATCGCTAGACCTGCCACCACTGTTTTCCCACTACCAACATCCCCTTGCAATAGTCGATTCATGTGATGGTCCGACTTCATATCTGTTAGGATTTCTTGCAGGCTTTTTTCTTGGGCTTGTGTCAAAGCAAAGGGTAACTTTTCTTTAACCGCAGTTAGTTTTTCTTGCGACCAATTCAGGACCAATCCACTTCCATGAACCTTATTTTCAGACTTGAGGCTTTGCAATTGCATTTGGAAATAAAAGAGTTCCTCAAATTTGATTCGACGAAGGGCCTGTTTGTATTCTGCCAAATCCTTAGGAAAGTGCATGGCACGTACAGCTTGGCAACGTGACATGAGCTTATATTTGTCTAGCAAGGTTTGGGGGAGATTTTCCTCAATCAAAAGATCCAATCCTTGATCAAAGGCAGTCTTAATCACCTTAACCAGGGCTGTTTGAGTCACTCCTTGAGCTAAGCGATAGACTGGTTGAAGATCATCCTCCACTTGGGCCAAAACCTTTATCCCTGTCAGACTAGCCTTGGCACGATCCCATTTTCCAAAGACAGCTAGAGTCGCTCCTAGCTCAATCTTGTCAGCCAGGTAGGGTTGGTTAAAGAAGTTAACTGCAAACACAACCTCTCCCTGCTTGAGACTAAAGCGTAGACGATTGCGCTTAAAACCATAATACTGAACACTAGCTGGCGTTACCACCTGACCAGACAGAACCGCCTTCTCGCCATCTTCTAGCTCTAGTACCTGCTTGGTCTTGAAATCTTCATAACGGAAAGGAAAGTAGAGCAAGAGATCCTGCAAGTTTTCAATTCCTAGTTTGGCATATTTTTCTGCTGATTTAGGTCCCACGCCAGGCAAGACATGCAAGGGTTGATGTAAATTCATGCTCTTCTCCTTTCCTTCTGTTTCTTAATGATATTCTCTCGGAATTCGATCACTGAGGAGACAAACTACCTCATAATTGATGGTTCCTCGGTAAACCGCAACATCTGTTGCAGTAATTTCTTGATCACCGTCTGCACCAATCAAGATAACTTTTGTTCCCAAGGGATACAGCTTAGGCAAACGAACCGTGATCTGGTCCATAGATACCCGCCCTACGATAGGGCACAATTGTCCATCCACCAGAACTGAGAAATTCTGCATATCTCGTGTCCAACCATCCGCATAACCGATTGGCAAAGTAGCAATGACTTGCTCATTGTCTGCCTGATAGGTCGCTCCATATCCCATGCAAGCCCCAGCCACTACTGTTTTGACATAGACAATAGCTGTTTCCAAGGTCAGGGCTGGTTTTAGTTCATAAGGCAATTCTAAAACCTGTCCGCTTGGATTGAGGCCATACATGGAATCTCCCATGCGAACCGCATTGAAAATCGTTTCTGCATGCCATAGAGTCGTTGCGGAGTTACTCGCATGGACTAGTTCTGGTACTTCTTGCAAGTCTGCTAGGATTCCCTTAAAGCATTCTAACTGTTGATTAAAGTAACTATCCGACTCTTCATCAGCAGTTGCAAAGTGCGTAAAGATTCCCTCAACATTTGCTCCATATTCCTTGAGTAAAGTTTGAGCTTGTGCTGCCTCGCTTGCACTTCTAAAACCAATTCGACCCATACCTGAATCAATTTTAAGATGGACTGTTAAACCAGCTAAGTCTGACTCAGTAGCAAGGAGATTCTCAATCCATTCCAATCCTGCCACTGTCAAGGTAATATCAAAGTCCTTGGCCAATGAAAGAGATTCAACCTCAGATACTCCCAAAATGAGAATCTTCTTAGAAATTCCTGTTTGACGAAGCTCGAGGGCTTCATCGATATTAGAAACGCAAAAACCATCGACATCATCCTGGATAGCCGTAGCAACAGCTACCGCTCCGTGTCCGTAGGCATTGGCTTTCACAACCGCCCATTTTAGGGTATCTTTGGGAATATGCGCACCCATTTGTTGGATATTGTAGCGGATAGCACCCAGATCGATGAGGGCCTTGGTTGGTCTATGTGGACTAGTTTTCATAATCTTCCTCCAAAATAACACTAGCTGTCACAAACTGATCTGTATGGCTAATCGATAGCCAAACTTTTCCTGAAAACGGGGATTTGCTGAAGTAGGGAGCCCCTCTTTCATTGTTCAAAACTTCCAAGTCCTGAAAACCTAATTTCCCAATTCCCGTTCCCATAGCCTTTGAGAAAGCCTCTTTTGCTGACCAACGCCCAGCCAAATACTCGATCTGCCTACGACCTTTGAGACTGGCAAAGCGCTCCATTTCCTTGTCTGTCAAGACACGCTGGGCAAAACCTTTTCTCTTTTCAACTGCATTTTGTATAGAAGCTAATGCTTCGATATCAATTCCGTGTCCAACTATCATTTTCGTCAAAAGGAGTTGAGATACCCCCAACTCCATCCTTTTCACTTATTTTGTTAAGGTAGTATAGATTTCTTCTACCAAGGCTACTGTATTTTCCCATCCTAGACATGGGTCTGTAATAGAGCAACCAAAGATTTCTGGTTGATTTTGTCGACCATCTGCTAAGTAGGATTCAATCATGAAACCTCGAACTGTTTTCTTAATCTTTTCATTCCAGTCACGGTTGAGCAGAGCTTGGCGAACAATTCGAACTTGCTCCATATATTGCTTCCCTGAATTATCATGGTTGGTATCAATCATGATAAAAGGATTTTCAAGCCCCATAGACTCGTAACGCCCGATAGCATTTAAAAGAGTTTCATAGTAGAAGTTTGGTTCATTTTTCCCATACTCATTCATAGCTCCACGAAGGATAACGTGAGCTAGGGGATTACCTGAAGTCTCAACTTCTTGTCCATGGTAAAGAAATGTTTGCTTGTTTTGTGCAGCATAGATGGCATTAAACATAACAGACAGATTTCCAGAGGTTGGATTTTTCATCCCCACTGGTGCATCAATCCCTGAAGCTACAAAACGATGTTCCTGATCTTCTACTGAACGCGCACCCACTGCATGGTAGCTCACCAAGTCATCAACCAAGACTAGATTGGATGGATAAAGCATTTCATCCGCTGTGGTTAATCCAGTTTCTGTAATAACACGATAATGAAGCTGACGAACAGCCTGCAAACCATTAATCAAACTTGGTGCTTTAGAAGTATCTGGCTGATGAACCAAACCCTTGTAGCCATCTCCATTGGTACGTGGCTTAGCTGTGTAAACACGCATGACCATGAAAATCTTATCCGCAACTTTCTTCTGCAAGTCTGCTAAACGACGAGCATACTCAAGAACTGCTTCTTCATTGTCAGACGAACAAGGTCCAATGACCAACAAGATTCGGTTATCCTTTCCTGAAAGGATATCTGCCAGTTCTTGGTCTCGGCTTTCCTTATGTTGCAAGGCTTCTGCAGACAGCTGTGTTTCCGCCTTAATCGCTTCAATATCTATTTCTTGACCTTTTTCAATAAATGCCATATTATTCTCCTAGTCTTTGGTAGATTTCGCGAACAAGAGCTTCAGTATTTTCCCATCCTAGACATGGATCGGTGATAGATTTTCCAAAGACCTCTTGTTCATTTTGACGACCGTCTTCTAGATAAGACTCAATCATGAAGCCACGAACATATTTTTTAATCTTTTCATTCCAGTCACGGTTAATCAAGGTCTGACGAACGATGCGAATCTGATCCATATACTGCTTGCCTGAGTTATCATGGTTAGTATCAATGATGATAAATGGATTTTCAAGGCCCATCTTTTCATACTGGGCAATAGTATCCATCAAATTATCATAGTAGTAGTTAGGAATATTTTTTCCGTATTCGTTAAGGGCACCACGGAGAATGGCATGGGATAGAAGATTTCCAGTCGTTTCAACTTCTTTCCCTAGGAAAAGGAAACTTTGTTTGTTTTGCGCTGCATAAATACCGTTGAACATGACATTGAGATTTCCAGACGTTGGATTTTTAAAACCTGTCGCAAAATCTGCTCCACTAGCTACAAAACGGTGTTGTTGGTCTTCAACCGAACGAGCTCCAACTGCCATATAAGAAATCAAATCATCTACCAAAGGAAGGTTCTCTGGATACAGCATCTCATCCGCTGTGGTCATTCCTGTTTCAGAAATGACACGATAGTGCAAATGACGAACCGCCTTGATCCCATTGATAAGGCTCGGCGCTTCTTTGGCATTTGGTTGGTGAATCAAGCCCTTATAGCCATCACCATTAGTACGTGGTTTAGCAGTGTAGACGCGCATCACCATAAAGACACGGTCTTTGACTTCTTCTTGTAATTTTGCCAAACGCTTGGCATACTCAAGAACTGCTTCTTCATTGTCAGATGAACACGGACCAATCACTAACAAAATGCGTTTATCTTCACCACGAATAATCGCTTCAAGTTCTTGATCGCGTTGTTGTTTATTGGCAAGTGCTTGTCCTTCTAATTTAGACAAACTACGAACTTCTTCAATATTAATTTTAGGGCTTTTGGCTGTAAATACCATGATTCATCCTCCTTATAAAGCAAACGGACGCCAAGCGAAAATTCACTTTTCACTAGGCATCCGCCTGAAAATTAGTCATTCTTAACGTCGTTTACCGTGACAATTTTTAAATTTCTTACCAGAACCACATGGACACAAGTCATTACGCTTAACTTGGCTAAGATCCAAATCTGCAGGAAGCTCAGCCTGTTGCGCAGCGATATTACGAGTAGCTGTCGTACTGATATGACGCTCTGCTTGTGGACGCTCTTGTTCATGAATTTGTGCTTTCATCATCAAACGAGTCACATCAAACTCAATGGAACCAATCATATCATTAAACATACGGAAACCTTCTGCTTGATACTCAACGACTGGGTTATTCTGAGCATAACCACGGAGGCCAACAGCATTACGCAACTGATCAAGAGCATCGATATGGTCTGTCCACTTGTTATCTACAACACGTAGGATCAAGACTTTTTGGAATTCTTTGACGGCTTCCTCATCACGAAGCTTAGCAACTTGGCTATCGTAGACTTTCAAGGCACGTTGGTTTAGTTCATCTTTGATCGCTTGGTCTGACAAACCTTCTAGGTCTGAAAGTGAAATTGAATCTTCTGGAAGCAAGTTGTATCTTGCAAAATTCAAGATAGCTTCTAGTTTTTCATTTTGTTTAGCACGCGCATGATTATCAACAACACGATTAATGGTTCGTTTCATCATCGCATGAATCTCAGGAGCCAAGTCACGATCAGCAGTGATAACATCGTAACGTTGTGAGTAGATAATCTCACGTTGCTCACGCATGACATCATCGTATTGAAGGACTTGTTTACGTGTGTCGTAGTTGTTTCCTTCAACACGTTTTTGTGCTGCTTCAACCTGACGTGTCAACATACGAGATTTGATTGCTTCGTCTGACATATTGAGACGTTCAAAAACACCCTTCAAGCGCTCTGAACCGAAACGTTTCATCAAATCATCTTCAAGAGAAAGGTAGAATTGAGATTCCCCTGGATCCCCTTGACGTCCTGAACGTCCACGAAGCTGGTTATCGATACGACGACTTTCATGGCGTTCTGTACCAATGACACAAAGTCCACCAAGTTCACGAACACCTTCACCAAGTTTGATGTCGGTACCACGACCGGCCATGTTGGTCGCGATTGTAACTGCACCACGCTGACCAGCGTTCATGATGATTTGAGCTTCTTTGTAGTGGTTCTTGGCATTCAATACTTCGTGAGGAACACCTGCAGCTACTAATTTTTTAGAAATATAATCACTAGTTTCAACTGCAACAGTACCTACCAAGACTGGTTGACCTTTTTGGTAGCGAGCTTTTACATCTTCGACAACAGCCTTAAATTTAGCTTCAAGACTAGCATAAAGTACGTCTGGATGGTCAATACGTTGAACGGGACGGTTTGTTGGGATAGGAATAACACGAATATTGTAGATTTCGCGGAATTCTTCTTCCTCAGTCTTACCAGTACCTGTCATACCAGACAACTTCTTGTACATACGGAAGAGGTTTTGGTAGGTGATAGAAGCTGAAGTCTTGGTTTCATCTTGGATTGGCACACCTTCTTTAGCTTCAATCGCTTGGTGCAAGCCATCAGAATAACGACGACCTTCCATAGTACGACCTGTAAATTGGTCGACAATCAAGATTTCCTGCTCTTCGCTGACCACGTAGTCAATATCGAGAAGCATGATGTAGTTGGCACGAAGGGCGTTATCGATAAAGTGAGTCAGAGCAACATTTTCAATATCGTAGAGGTTGCTTAGATTGAAGTAGCTTTCGGCCTTGTCAATACCTGAATCTGATAGACCAATAGTCTTAGACTGGATGTCAATGATATAGTCATCCTTATCCAAAGACTTCACAAAATGGTCAGCCATATGGTAGAGTTGACTGGTTTCAACTGCATTGGCTCCTGAAACGATCAAAGGAGTACGAGCTTCGTCAATCAAGATAGAGTCTACCTCATCGACCAAGGCATAGTTAAGCGGACGTTGAACCATATTCTCCGCACGGACAACCATGTTATCACGGAGGTAGTCAAATCCGATTTCTGAGTTGGTTGAGTAAGTGATATCACACTCATAGGCTTCTTTTTTCTCCATTGGAGATTTGGCTGCCAAGTTGATCCCTACTGACAAGCCAAGCCATGAGTACAACTCACCCATCTCAGTCGCGTCACGTTCAGAAAGGTATTCATTGACCGTAACTACGTGAACCCCTTTACCTGAAAGAGCATTGAGGTATACAGGCATAGTCGCTGTCAAGGTTTTCCCCTCACCAGTACGCATCTCAGGAACGTCTCCATGGTGAAGAACGATTCCCCCCATAACCTGAACCTTATACGGGAAAAGACCAAGAACACGCTTAGCTCCCTCGCGTACAACAGCAAACGCCTCATACAAAAGTTGGTCAAGAGTCTCACCATTTTGGTAGCGTTGTTTGAATTCTTCTGTTTTTGCTTGCAATTGCTCGTCAGTTAACACAGCCATTTCATCTTCATATTTTAGGACTTTGTCCGCCATCTTTTCCAGACGACGAATCTCTCCTTTATCATTTTCGATAATTGTTTTTAGTAAATTTGCCATTTTTTTCCTTACTTTAAATTCTGAATATTTTAGAATGTTCTTTTTATTGTAGCATATTTGCCCAATTTTTTCAAGAAATATTCCGTTTTCCCTTAGGACGAAAAAAGGGCTAACCATCAAGATTAGTTCCCTTAAAATTCCTATTTCGAGGCTAGTGTTCTTTCAGGTACAAGCTTGCCTATTTCTTTCAAGGAAGACTGGATTTCTTCTTTTCCAATCGCAGCTTATTCATAAATTTTAGACAAGCATAGATTTTCCAGTCATTGACTAAGGATAAAAGGACTAAAAGTAGCCAAATCACCCATCTAGCAAGATCCCTTGGTTCTTGTAAAATAAAGTTAAATAAGACTAGAGAAAAAAGAGTGAAAACTAGACTAAACAAGGCTGCTAGAGACATATAAAACCAATAAAAATAGTAAAAGACAGAAAAGTACTTACTTCCTGGCTGTACCTTCCCTTGCCAACGAAAAAAGTAAAAGTAGGGTGCCAAAATCAAGAATTTTAATAGTTTTTCCATCTCCTTACCTCTCCAACGCGTTCCTTATTTTATTATAGCAAAAAATCTGGAAATGTCCTTCCAGATTCTGCTTTTTTATTTTCGCTTTCTTGCGATCAGGTGAATCGGTGTTCCTTCAAAGACAAAGGCCTTGCGGATTTGATTTTCCAAGAAACGCAAGTAAGAGAAGTGCATGAGTTCTTCTTCATTCACAAAGATAACAAAGGTCGGTGGTTTGGTCGCCACTTGCGTCGCATAGAAAATCTTGAGGCGTTTCCCTTTGTCTGTCGGTGTTGGATTGATGGCAATGGCATCCATAATCACATCATTCAAGACAGCTGATGGAATACGGGTATTTTGACTCTCGCTGATTTGCTTAATCATCTCAGGCAACTTGTGGAGACGTTGCTTGGTAAAAGCTGAAACAAAGATAATCGGTGCGTAAGGCAGGTATTGGAACTGCTCACGGATATCTTCCTCCCAGTTTTTCATGGTGTGGTTATCTTTTTCAAGAGTATCCCACTTATTGACCACGATAATCATACCTTTACCAGCTTCGTGGGCAAATCCAGCGATACGCTTGTCATACTCACGGATGCCTTCTTCGGCATTGAGGACCATCAAGACTACATCTGAACGGTCAATAGCACGCATGGCACGCATGACAGAGTATTTCTCAGTATTTTCATAGACTTTACCAGATTTACGCATACCAGCAGTATCAATCATGGTAAACTCTTGGCCATCCGCATCTGTAAAATGAGTGTCAATAGCATCACGAGTAGTACCAGCGACAGGGCTGGCAATGACGCGGTCTTCTCCCAAAATGGCATTAATCAAGCTAGATTTTCCGACATTTGGACGTCCAATCAAGCTGAATTTAATAACATCTGGATTTTCTTCTTCAACTTCATGTGGGAGATTTTCCACAATAGCATCCAGCACATCCCCTGTCCCAATACCGTGCACAGATGAAATCGGTAGTGGTTCGCCCAAACCTAGAGCATAGAAATCATAGATATCATTTCTCATCTCAGGGTTGTCAACCTTGTTAACGGCTAGGATAACTGGTTTATGAGTTTTATAAAGTTTACGGGCAACGTATTCGTCCGCATCTGTAATTCCTTCTTTACCAGACACGACAAAGACGATAACATCTGCTTCTTCCATGGCAATTTCTGCCTGGTGCTTGATTTGTTCCATGAAAGGCGCATCGACATCATCAATCCCCCCAGTATCAATCATACTGAAAGAACGGTTAAGCCACTCACCTGTGGCATAGATACGATCTCGCGTTACACCTTCAACATCTTCTACGATGGAGATGCGTTCTCCCGCGATACGGTTAAATAGGGTTGATTTCCCAACATTGGGACGTCCCACAATGGCAACAGTTGGTAAGGCCATGTTTTCTCACTTTCTACAATAACTTCTTCTGCTCAAGATTTTCTCGAGTCGAGCTTGGTTCTGGATTGCCGAATTGCTCTGCCAAACGTTGACTCCAAGTTGTAGTCGCACGCGCACCTGCATATTCAGTCTGTAAACGGTCATAGGCTTCAATAGCTTCAGTTGACTGTTCTTGGTATTCTTCCTCAAAGACAACATTCTCTAGTGGCAATCTTGGTTTTACATCATGCTTTTGATTTGGCACACCTAGTGCAATCCCGAAGACTGGATAGGTATAGTCAGGAAGCTTGAACAATTCTGCTAATTCAAGAGACTTGTAACGCACCAAACCGATAATCACTCCACCGTAGCCTAGGCTTTCTGCCGCAAGCAAGGTATTTTGCCCAGCAAGCGCAGCATCTACTGAAGTGATGAGGAGTCCTTCCACCCCTTGAGGTTGGAAAACATCCGTATGGAGACGAGCCCCTTTTTCTGCACGGTTTAGGTCACCGACAAAGAGGAGAAAGGCTGCAGACTGGCGAATCGCTTCTTGAGGAACTAACTCAAATAAGGCATCCTTCTTTTCTTGACTTCTAACTACAATCACAGAATACGATTGGAAATTTTTCCAAGAAGAAGCCATTTGTCCTGCAGACAAAATGGTATTTAAATCTTCTTGGGGAATCTCTTGCTCCTTAAATCTACGCACTGAAGTATGAGCCTTCATTAATTTGATTGTTTCTGTCATCGGCGGTTTTCTCCTTCAAGTCTGGTTTCCTCTGCTAAATAACGAATGCGTTCCATGACGCGTCTAGCTTCCCAGGTTTCGTCATTTCCGTTTTTCCCTTTAGCGAAATGCTTCTCCAAATCTTCAAAGTTGAAGTTGGAGGTGAAAAAGGTCGGTAAATCTTCCTGCATGCGATATTGGAGAATGACCTGCAAGATCTCGTCACGCACCCAAGCTGTTGATTGCTCGGCACCAATATCATCTAAAATCAAGACTTCAGCCAGCTTAATCTCATCCACCAAGGTCTTGACATTGCCATCACCAATGGCATTCTTGACATCGATGACAAAACTAGGATAGTGGAGGAGAGTTGATGAAACACCACGTTTTTCAGACAAATCATGGGCTAGGGCAGCCACCATGAAACTTTTACCCACACCAAAGTCTCCATATAAGTACAGACCTTTTCGAATAGCTGGATATTGCTCCACAAAGGCTAGGAGCTTTTCAAAAACGGACAAGCGCCCCAAATCATCTAAATCAACTTGAGCTAGGCTAGCTTTTTTAAGACTAGCTGGAAGATTGATTAGCTTGAGACGGTTTTTAATCGCCGCTTCTTTTTCTGCCGCGATTAGCTCTGGAGTTTCTTCATAAGAGACATCTGCATAGCCTTGGTTCATGACTAGGATAGGCTTGTAGCCACGCGCGATATAGTCTGTATCTTCTCGGAGGAACTTATCTCTCTCAGTGATGTATTGGTTAAACTTGGAAATACTACGGTTTAACTCCTCCTGACTGAGAGATTCTTTCTGGATAAAGGCCGCAACATCAGGGTCTTTCACAATTTGCTGGACCAAATCCTGATACTGAAATCTGCTTGGTTGACGCTTGAGTACGTCTCCGACACTTTCCATCTAGTCTCCTCCTTTTTCTAATCGAGCTAACATTTCTTTTTTCTTACGTTCTAGTTCTAAGCGAGTTTCTTCGCTAGTTTCATTCTTATATTCAGGATTGCTCCATTTAGGCACATTGGTTTTTACTGGGGCAGTCTGATTCTGCTTTTGCGTTTTTGCTTTTTGGCCACGTTCACGAATACGGAGGACAGCCTCCTCGGCACTACGAATATTTTGATAGGCGTAGTCATTAGCCACCTTCATGGCGTATTTTTCATTGATATTGGCTGAATCAACCTTATTAAAGGTCAGGAGCAAGATAACATTGATCACTTCATCCAGCAAACCCAAGGCTGCCATCTGCTGGAGCAGGTCCCGTTCAGTCTGGGTAATACTTCCCTTGCGAGTCTGCTTGATTTCAGCAAGGAACTGCAAGGCTGTCTTTTTCTTAGCCTCTCGGATAATGGTTGCTTCCTTGGGACTAAAGTCAGAAGTCACAGGCTTTTGCGCTATCTTTTCACGGATGCGTTTGACAGAAATCACTTGCGACACTGCTGTCGCTTTGGCTACTTGATAAGTGTCAAACCAGGTCCACTTCTGCTCGTCTGCTATTGCAAACAAGGCCAAAACATCCGAAGTCTCATCTTGAAAACGAAGACCATCGCGAGCCATAAGCTGACGGAAATGCTCCAAATCAAAATCATCTACTGCTGGCTGACTGCTAGAGGTTTCTTGACTCGCAGACTCAGATAACTGAGGAAAGATTTGACTCAAGGACACCGAGATAGGTTCCCCTTCAACACCTTCCTGTCTCATAGCTGCAACCGCACTATCCCCAATCATTTTTTCTAATAAGGTCCGATAAACTGTATGTTGTAAAAATTCTTGAGTTGATAAGGGAGAATGGACTAACAAGTTATAGGCCTCCCCCTGCTGATAGAGGGTCACCAATTTCATGGCTGTCAGAGTTTTAAAAGCCTTTAAAAGGGTATCCATCCCGAAATTCAGATGATTAAGCATGGCTGCAAAGAGATGTTCGTTTTGACCACCATCCCAAAAAGTCACAGCATAAAGATAGAGGCTCAGCGCCTCCTGACCGATAATCGGGAGGTAGCACTGCACCATTGATGAGGTATCTTGCGACACCCGATTATTCTTTACAAAAGAAAAACGGTCATTTGGCTTCATTTATTTTTCCTTTTTCTTTTTAGAGGATTGTGTGATCTGCTGGAGTAGGCTTTCAAGCTCACTCACATCCTTAAAGCTACGGTAAACGCTGGCAAAACGTACATAAGTAATCTCATCTAACTCTGCCAACTCTTCCATAACCAAGGAGCCAATAACCTCACTCTGAATTTCATTTTCATTGCGACTACGGAGTTTTTGTTCGATGCGATTGACCACCATGCCAATTTCATCACTAGACACTGGACGTTTCTGGGCTGAACGAATAATCCCGTTAAAGATTTTATCTCTTGAAAATTGTTCCCGTGTACCATCTTTTTTGACCACAACTAGTGTTCTCTCTTCAACACGTTCATAGGTTGTAAAACGATGCTGACACTCTTCACACTCACGTCTTCTTCTGATTGTATTTCCTTCTTCAGCCTGGCGACTATCGATCACACTTGATTTTGTAGCGCCACATTTTGGACAACGCATGCCTTTCCCTCCTTGTCGTTTTCTTTTCATTATACCATTTTTTAAGAGATTCCCAAAATAATTCTCCTTTTGGCTTGACAAGTTTTTTGTTTTGTTGTATTATTGAATTAACACAAAGGTAATTAGAAAGGAGATCGTGATGTCTTGGACATTTGATAACAATAAACCCATTTATTTGCAGATTATGGAGAAAATCAAATTGCAGATTATTTCCCATAAACTTGAGCCCAATCAACAGCTTCCAACCGTTAGAGAATTGGCAAGCGAGGCAGGGGTCAATCCCAACACCATCCAGCGCGCCCTATCGGACTTGGAGAGAGAAGGCTTTGTCTATACCAAGCGGACATCTGGACGCTTTGTCACAGAGGATTTGGACTTGATCCTCCAATCCCGTAAGCAACTGTCAGAAGAACAGCTGCAACAGTTTGTAACAGGCATGGTAGAATTCGGCTATGAAAAAGAAGAACTACCGACTGTTTTGAGAGATTATATTGAAGGAGTTTAAACTATGACCTTGTTAGCATTTGAAAATGTGTCAAAATCCTATGGAGCAAGTCCTGCTCTTACAAATGTTTCCCTTGAAATTCCAGCTGGAAAAATCGTTGGCCTCCTTGGTCCAAACGGTTCTGGAAAGACAACCTTGATTAAACTAATCAACGGCTTGCTACAGCCAGAGGAAGGGCGTATCCTCATCAATGGCATGGAACCAAGCCCAACAACTAAAGCAATTGTTTCTTATCTTCCTGATACGACCTACCTCAACGAGCAGATGAAGGTCAAGGAAGCTCTCACTTATTTCAAGACCTTCTACCAAGATTTTAATCTGGAACGTGCTCAAGGTCTCCTTCGTGACCTTGGCATCGATGAGAATAGCCGTTTCAAGAAACTCTCAAAAGGGAACAAAGAAAAGGTTCAGTTGATCCTTGTCATGAGTCGTGATGCTCGTCTATACGTCCTTGATGAACCAATCGGTGGTGTCGACCCAGCAGCTCGTGACTATATCTTGAACACCATCATCAACAACTACTCTCCAACTTCGACTGTCTTGATTTCAACTCACTTGATTTCAGACATCGAACCAATCTTGGATGAGATTGTCTTCCTCAAGGACGGAAAAGTCGTCCGTCAAGGAAATGTTGATGATATTCGCTATGAGTCTGGAGAGTCTATCGACCAACTCTTCCGTCATGAATTCAAAGCCTAGATAAAGGAGATTATTATGTTTTGGAATTTAGTTCGTTATGAATTTAAAAATGTTAACAAATGGTATTTAGCCCTCTATGGTGCTGTGTTGGCACTTTCTGCTCTTATAGGAATTCAAGCAAAGACCTATAACAATCTACCTATCAAAGAAAGTCAACCTATTCTACTTATTTTTCTAGCACTCGTGTTTGGTGGCTTGATGATTACGCTTGGGATTTCAACCTTGATTTTGATCATCCGTCGCTTCAAGGGTAGTGTCTATGACCGACAAGGTTATCTCACTTTGACCTTGCCAGTTTCCGAACACCAGATTATCTTAGCCAAACTCTTGGGAGCCTTCATTTGGTCTCTGATCAGTTCAGCAGTCTTGGTTCTGAGCATTTATATCATTCTTGTGATCATTGAGCCTAATTCTGTTGATTTCCTTGCTTTTAAAGACTTGTTCCAACAGTACCTAGACAGTATCAGCTTATCTCTGATTTCATTCATCCTTAGCACTGTAGCAAGCATCCTTTGCATCTACTTGGCAATCTCTATCGGACAACTCTTTAATGAATACCGCACAGCTCTTGCCGTTTTAGCCTATATTGTCATTCATGTTGTCCTTGGTTTCAGTGATCTCTTCTTAAATTTTGGTAACCATTACAATATGATGCTTACTTATGAAATCTTCAAAGACCTAATCCTCATCGCAGTTTTCTATCTCGGAACCTACTACATCTTGAGAAACAAGGTTAATCTTCAGTAATCATTCAGAGGCTAGTCAAAAACTTAATTTTATAGTGGATTGAACTTAGAGTAGCACGTCATGGATTCTAAAACATTTATTAGACATTGTTTTGACTTTCCTAACCTCTTTGTTCATATCTTATTTCAATCAACTATAGTAGAAAATGAAATAGATCTGTCTATGATAAAACGCATATTATCGGCTCTATAATATTTGTAGTGGGTAAATCCCCTATAGATATTATGGAGCCTATTTTGTTGTAGAAAAAAAGTCCCATATGACCTATAATGAAAAGCGACTAAACAACTCATTAGAAAGATTCATATGGAACAATTACATTTTATCACAAAACTACTCGATATCAAAGACCCAAACATCAAAATTCTAGATATCATCAATATGGATACTCACAAAGAAATCATCGCTAAACTGGATTATGAGGCTCCATCTTGTCCTGATTGCGGAAGTCAAATGAAGAAATATGACTTCCAAAAACCGTCGAAAATTCCTTACCTCGAAACGACTGGTATGCCTACTAGAATCCTCCTTAGAAAACGCCGTTTCAAGTGCTATCAGTGCTCGAAAATGATGGTCTCTGAGACTTCTATCGTCAAGAAAAATCATCAAATCCCTCGTATTATCAACCAAAAGATTGCGCAAAAGTTGATTGAGAAGACTTCTATGACCGATATTGATCATCAGCTGGCCATTTCAACTTCAACTGTCATTCGCAAGTTAAATGACTTTCACTTTAAGCATGACTTTAGCCGACTTCCTGAGATTATGTCTTGGGACGAGTATTCTTTTACCAAGGGAAAGATGAGTTTCATTGCACAAGATTTTGACAATCTCAACATTATCACCGTGCTTGAAGGTAGAACCCAGACTATCATCCGAAATCACTTTCTGCGCTACGATAGAGCCGTTCGCTGTCAGGTGAAAATCATTACTATGGATATGTTTAGTCCTTACTATAACTTGGCTAAACAGCTTTTTCCTTATGCTAAAATCGTTCTAGATCGTTTTCACATTGTGCAACATCTTAGCCGTGCTATGAGTCGTGTCCGTGTTCAAATCATGAATCAATTTGATAGAAAATCCCATGAATACAAAGCTATCAAGCGCTACTGGAAGCTCATTCAACAGGATAGTCGTAAACTCAGCGATAAGCGATTTTATCGTCCTACTTTTCGCATGTACTTAACGAATAAAGAGATTCTAAGCAAGCTTTTGAGCTATTCAAAAGACTTGAAACACCACTATACTCTCTATCAACTCTTGATTTTTCACTTTCAGAATAAAGAGCCTGACAAATTTTTCGGACTCATTGAGGACAATCTAAAAAAGATTCATCCTCTTTTTCAGACTGTCTTTAAAACATTTCTTAAGGATAAAGAGAAAATCGTCAACGCACTTCAATTATCCTACTCCAATGCCAAATTAGAAGTAACGAATAATCTCATTAAATTCATCAAACGCAATGCATTTGGCTTCCGGAACTTTGACAACTTTAAGAAACGAATTTTCATCGCTCTGAATATAAAAATGGAGAGGACAACGATTGTCCTCTCCAGATGTTAGCTTTTATTCAACCCACTACAGTTGACAAACATACTAAGATTAGTAGTGAGAAAATCTCCGACGGGAGAGAGTACTCACTACTTTTTCTTTATGTTAAAGTAGAGGTGTCTTGTAAAGTCGTAGGGCTCTTTGGCGCTAGACGTCGCTTGACAAACTGGAAAGACACCTGTTTTAGGTGGAATTTGATCAAAGTATGTGGGACGCTAGACGTCGCGTATTGAAAATAAAATCACTAAAACACGGAATTATTCAAGACAAAAGAGGTAATATCATGCGTACAGTATTTGGGATTGATGTGAGTAAGGCAAGTTCTGAGGTGGCAATTTTAGTCAACGGTGAAAAGATTCATGGATACACTATGCTCAATGACGCCATTGGCTTCAATCGTCTTTTGAATGACTTGAAAACTGTTCATAACCCTGAGATTATATTTGAAGCTACTGGTGTCTATTCTCGGCGTCTTCGAGCCTTTCTTGAGGAATACGGCTACGCTTATACACAGCTGAATCCTCTGGAAGCTAAGAAGCAACTGGA